>JANNFZ010000116.1:0-3729 GCA_031380375.1 Hyphomicrobiales bacterium | reverse complement strand
GCCCTCGAAGGACTGTCGCAACTTCTCAAGACCGTGGAGCGCGTGAAGGCAACGCTAAATTCCAAACTCATCATCCAAGGCGTGGTGCTCACCATGTATGACAAGCGCAATGCGCTGTCAGAACAGGTGGCAGAGGATGTGCGCGGTGTATTGGGAGAGAAAGTCTATGACACGGTCATCCCGCGCAATGTCAGGGTCTCGGAAGCGCCGTCATACGGGCGCCCGGTCTTGCTCTATGACCACAATTGCGTGGGCTCGCAGGCTTATATCAAGCTCGCGTCAGAAGTCATTCGCCGCGAACGTGATCTCAGGGCGGCGTAAACGCAGAAAACAGTAACAGGATTTATTTCATGCAACAGGTACAAAAGCGGCGACTGGGACGGGGCCTCGCCGCCCTCATTGGCGATGACTTGGCCGAGGACACCATCATTGCCGATGTGCGGAGCCTCCGGCATGTGCCGATTGAGTTGATTCACGCCAATCCTATGAACCCGCGCAAACAGTTTCCCGAGGATGATCTGGAAGCGTTGGCCAAGTCCCTGCGCGAAAAGGGCCTTCTGCAACCGATCGTGGTCAGGCCAGCGTCAACTGGTGGCTATGAAATCGTCGCGGGTGAACGACGCTGGCGCGCCGCACAACGCGCCGCCATCCATGATGTGCCGGTTCTGGTGCGTGAACTCGACGATCGCGAAGCACTCGAAATTGCACTCATTGAAAATGTCCAGCGCAGCGATCTCAATCCGCTTGATGAAGCGGGCGCCTACCAACAGCTCATTGCCAATTACGCCTATACGCAGCAGCAACTCGCCGACTCCATTGGCAAGAGCCGGAGCCACATTGCCAATACGCTGCGCCTGCAAACCCTGCCCGAATCCGTGCGGGGGCAGATTGCGTCTGGCGCTCTTTCGGCGGGCCATGCCCGGGCACTGGTGGCAACAGAAAATCCGCAAGAACTCGCCAACAAGATCATCAAACTCGGATTGTCAGTCCGCCAAACCGAAGATCTGGCGCGCGAAGTTTCACCCCGCAAAAAGAAAAACAATGCCATTGAAAAATCGGCGGACACCCGGGCCATCGAAAAATCTCTCTCTGCAGCACTGGGGCTTGTCGTCAGCATCAACCATGGCGCAAGGGGCGGCACCGTTGTCGTCAGTTACAAGAGCCTTGAGCAGCTCGACGAAATATCGAAACGACTGGCCCATCGCTCAGCGTGACAGGCTGCGCGATCTTTGTGCCGCCGAAAAAAGCACACGCTCCAAAATCTGGTCGGCAAGGGCCGGCAACTGTCTGGACTGCTCCGTCGCTGCCTCGAGCTGACTGTGAAGTTGCAGCAGGCTTTCGAGACCATGAATGCGAAGTTGGTCGATGATGGCCTCTTTGCGCAAGAAGAACACAGGTGGCCGCGCCATTCTCAGAGCACCTTCAAGACTGCCAGACTGGTCAGCCGCCGCACGCAGGTCTTGAAGTCTCGCAAGATGGACCGCAAAAACCGGCACCAGTGCCTTGGTGTCGGCATCCGACAATTCCTGAAAGGCTTTTTCGACGCCACCGAAATCACCACAAAGGGCCGCGTCAATGACGGCATCGATGTCACCCTGGCCACCGGCGCTGCAACTCGCCAGCACGTCAGCGCGCGACACCGTGTTTTGCCCCCGGCAATAGAGTGCCAGCTTCTCCGCCTCAGAAAGGGCCAGCCCCATGTCGGCACCACAGAGATCGGAAAAAACTTCCGCCGCCTCATCGTTGAATGAGAGATTGCTTTCCCGGAACTTGGCAACGACCCGCAGCATCACCTCGGCAGGTGAAGGGTCATAGACGGGAAGACCATAGAACAGCGGCGCCTCTTCCGTCGCAGTCCGTAAGGCTGAAGCCTTACCCAGGGTGCCCGCAACCAGCAGAATGAAATTGCCGGGTTCTGTCGCCGCCAACAAGCGGGCACCAAATTTTGCGAAACCATCCTCGCAAGCCTCGACAATGATCAATTCACGCCCGCCAAAGAAACTCAAGGACCGAAAGGCATCATCAAGACTGCCGGGGTCGCTCTGCACATCTGCATAGTCGAGCAAGCGCATATCAGTTTCCGGAGGAAACGACTGCTTCACCCGGTCAACGACAGCATTGCGTGCTGTCACATTGCTGCCATGGATCAGGAGGCCGACGGCCTGGCCTTTCTGGCGCTTCAGGAATGAATCGAGTCCTGCTTCCCGCAGCAACATGGCTCAATTGGAGCCGGCAGCAAGGAAGGCGGAAATGCGGAGACGGATATCCTGCGCCAGTTCGCGGGAAGCGCGGTCGCGGGCGTTTTCGGCGGCGCGGATGTCAGCCACCGGTTCGTCGATGGTATCATAGGGAACAGCCGAGAAGCTGCTGCCTTCGGTCAGCGCCTGGCCCGACGCATCAAGCAGCGCGTATTTCGTGGAAAGGCGGTAGCGCATACGCTTGGTCCTTTCGAAGGCAACCGAAGAGACCGACTGGGTCTTTTCGGTCACGTCCATCTTAAGGACATAACGTGCCCCAGAACCAAGGCCACCAAAAGACGATATCAGTTCATTGCGCAAAAGCTGGCCAGCTCTTGTCTTCTGGTCGTCGATGGCAACTTGCCCCAAGGCGCCCGCCACACTGTTGCCCGAAGCGTCCCGGCCATAGAGCGGCTTGTGGCTGCACCCCGCCAGACCAAAGGCCAGCGTTGCGGCAACACATAGTCCGATGATTTTCACTGGCTGCATACGATATTCACAATCCGGTCCGGCACGACAATGAACTTGGTCACCGGCTTGCCGTCAAGGGCTCGTTTCACAGCGTCCATGGCCAGCACAAGGGTTTCAAGGGTCTCGCGAGTGGCACCTTTGGCAACCGTGATTTCATCGCGGCGCTTGCCGTTCACCTGAATGGCCATGGTGACCTCATCTGTGCGCACAAGTTCAGCATCGGCTATGGGCCAAGGGGTATCGACGACAGCAACTTGATGTCCAAGAACGGCCCAGCATTCTTCTGCCAGATGCGGCATCATCGGTGCGAAGAGCAGCACCATGGTCTCCGTGGCCTCGCGGGCCGCAGCCGTTGGCTTACCTCCCGCAGCGGCCAGGCCATTGGCGAGTTCATAGATGCGGGCGATGGCCCGGTTGAAGCGCAAATTGGTCAGGTCATCGGTCACCGCGGCGATGGTGCGATGGGTCAGGCGGCGCAATTCAAGCCCTTCTGGTCCGTGAGATGACTTCGGCAGTGCAGCCGCCTCAGCAACCAGACGCCAGAGCCTCTGGGTAAAGCGCCAGCTGCCCTCGGCGCCGGCTTCCGTCCATTCAATGTCACGTTCCGGCGGCGTGTCCGACAGCATGAACCAGCGCGCCGTGTCGGCCCCGTAGGATTCGATGATCGCATCGGGATCAACAACGTTCCTTTTTGATTTCGACATCTTCTCGATGCCGCCCACGGTCAATGGTGCGTTGGTCTTGGCATGAAACCAATGGCCATTGCGCTCCACCACGTCCGATGGCAGGACCCATTCACCATCTGCGGTGCGATAGGTTTCGTGGATCACCATGCCTTGCGTGAACAGAGAGCCGAAAGGTTCCTCAATTTCAAGGTGGCCGGTGGCGATCATGGCACGGGCAAAGAAGCGTGAATAGAGAAGATGCAAAATGGCGTGCTCGACGCCGCCGATATATTGATCCACGGGCATCCAGTAACGGGCATCAACCGGGTTCACGGGCACGTCTGCATGTGGCGAGC
>JANNFZ010000019.1:0-5523 GCA_031380375.1 Hyphomicrobiales bacterium | reverse complement strand
CCAACACCTGGCAGTTCATGCGCCACGGTGATGCCGTGTTGGCGCAGGTGATCAGCGGGGCCGATGCCAGAGAGCATGAGCAATTGCGGCGAGGCGATTGTGCCGGCGGAGAGGATTACCTCGCGGCGCGCTTTGATCGCCTGGCGTTCGCCATTGATCTCGCATTCGATGCCAACGGCCTTCAAGCCATTGAGGCGCAGCTTGTTGACGAAGACATCGGTTTTGATGGTGAGATTGGGGCGGTGCTTCGCCGGCTTGAGATAGGCTTCGGCGGCACTGCATCGCACGCCATTTTTGATATTGGCTTGTGTGAGGTGCGTGCCTTCCTGCGGACCACTGTTGTAGTCGCGGGCCTGGGCCAAACCCCAGGCTTCGCCTGCACGCAGGAAGCGCTCATAGAACACGTGGTCGCCCTTGCTCTCGACGATGCTCATCGGGCCATCCTTACCGCGTTCGGGCGAAGGCGTGCCGTGGAAGGTTTCGAGCTTCTTGAAATAAGGCAGGCAATCGGCATAGGACCAGCCCTTGAGGCCAAAGTCTTTCCAGCCATCATAGTCCTTGGGGTTGCCGCGCACCCAAACCATTCCATTGATGGCCGAGCTGCCGCCAAGACCGCGCCCGCGTGCCTGGCCTAAGCGGCGATTATTCAGATGCGGTTCCGGCTCGCTCGTATAACGCCAATTGTAGATCTTGCTTTCGATGGGAAAGGTGAGCGCCGCCGGCATGCGGATGGTCAGCGCATTGGCGGTGGTTCCCGCTTCCAGCAGACAAACAGTCACATCCTTTTGGGTGGAAAGCCGGTTGGCCAGCACACAGCCAGCAGAACCTGCGCCAACAATCACATAGTCATAAGCGGCCATGTCAGACGATACCTGTCACTTTGGTTGCATTGAGGAAGTTTCCCGCCACAAAGCCCCGCGCCTCGGCGAGCGGGATCTGCAGCAATTGAATGAAGATCGCCTCCATCAAGGGGGTCAACGGCAGTGCCACGTCGGGATAGGAGTAAACACGAAGACCTGCAGCCTCAGCCGGGGCCGAGGCTGCAGGGGCCACAGCGACAACTTTACCGCCCAGGGAGGTGATCTTCTGGATCAGGGCCATATCGATGTCGCGCGTTTTGAGATCGCCAAGGAAGATCACTATCTGGAATCCTGACCGCACCAGTTCAATCGGGCCATGGCGGAACTGCCCGCCCGACAACGCCGTGCAATGCAGTTTTGCGGCTTCCTGCGTCAGCAAGGCTGCCGTTTGAGCAGAACCAAAACTCTTGCCGCGCCCGACATAGATGAGTGGTGCCTGGGGATCGAGGAACTGTGTGACGTGGTAGAGGGACGGCTGCCAGTCCTTGAGCATCCGGCTGCACGCATCTGCTGCGTGGGCAATTTCCTTGCAGGCCTGTTGTAAGCCGCCGCGCAAGGCCGCGCCCAGAAGATGCAGACAGGCAAAGCCGCCGGTATAGGACTTGCTTGACACCGTCATCTCAGGCCCTGCCATTGAGGCAAGGCGAACATCCGCCCAATTTGCAAGGCTGTTCTTGAGTTGATTGGTGACGGAGATCGTCGTGGCAGGCCTGATGCAGGGGAGTTTCGTCAGTTCAACGATCTCGCCACTTTCACCTGATTGGGATGTGGCGATCATCAAGCAGCGGCGGCTTATCATGTCTGGTGCCTGCTGAACCAATTCGGACGTATCAACCATGCACACCGGCACAAACAGGGATTGCGAGAGTTGCAGGTACAAGGGATAGGACCCATGCAAGGAACCGCCCATGCCGGTCAACAATACGCGGTCAAAATCGCCATTGCTCAAGCGCGACGAGATTTCATGCAGGTCTTCGACCGTTTCCTTTTCTGGGCCGTGCGCCAGAGCCGTAAGCATAGCAGGCTGTTCAAGAATCTCATCAAGGTATGAGGCTGTCATGATTGAACTCGTTCATTGTGTTGATTGGGGAAACAAAGCGCTGCAGCGCCAACGAGGCCGGCCTTGCTGCCGAGTGTTGCCTGCAGGATGGTGGCCTTGGAGGCGTAATCAGCCATTGCAAGGCGCGTGACTGCGTTTCTGATAGGGCCGAGCAGGTGCTCACCTGCCGCACTGACGCCGCCAGCAAAGGCGATGCGATCAGGCGCAAATATATGCATCCACGTTACCAAGGCCGCACCAATAAACTGCCCTGCTTCCTCTACAATGCGGCTACAATCCAGGTCGCCAGCCCGAGCAGATTCAAACAAGCTGCCTAGTCCTTCGCCATTGGCTAAGCCACGCAAGGCACGATAGCGGTCTTCGAGGGCAAGTGCGGAAGCGACAGACTCCAGGCACCCATGGCAACCCTGCCGGCATGAGCGCTTTCCCATCAGATCAACAATCACATGGCCGATATCACCCATGGTGCCGTTGGCAGTGTGGACTGGCTTGCCGTTCTCGATAAAGCCCACACCAATTCCGGTGCCGAGGGCGACGGTGAGAAAGCGGTTGCTGCCCTGCCCCACGCCGTAGCGATGCTCCGCCACGGCAGCCAGTGTCGCGTCATTTTCGATGTAAACCTTGTTGCCGACCTTGGCGCTCACATAGTCGACAATCGGAAACTCATCCAACGCAGGCACGTTACCAAGTCGCGTTGCACCCTTCGCGAAGTCAATATGGCCCGGCAGCCCAATGCCTATGCCGCACAGTTCCCTAATCCCAAGCGACGTTTGCATCCGGCCCGCCGTTTCCAAATAGCGATCCAACAATACCGGGGCAGAAACAGCTGGATCACTTGCTACAACATCTTGTCCTAGTACCTCGCCGGCTAATGACACAATGCCGATCTTGGCCGAACCGCCGCCCACATCAATGCCCAATGCTGGAAGGTTTTGCGTCATCTATGGCACTCAAGAAATCTTGTGGCGCCGGACGGTCAAGGCAAAGCCATCGCCGCGATAGATGGACCTCACATATTCCAGGACTTCATCCTGTTCGCTTGACGTTACGCGCCAAGCAACGACTACCGGTGCCCCCACCCTGATGCCGAGATGCTTGGCAATTGCTTCATCTGCCACGCCAGGCTCAATCGCCGCATCGGCCCAAGCCGGTTCATAGCCCCAGAGTCGTCGCATGGTTGCATAAAGAGAACCTTTTTCCACATCGGCCCGTTCAAGCCCGGGATAGGTTTCAGTATCCAGATAGGTCTCTTCGTAGGCTACGGGCCTTGAATCAACACAACGCACACGAGCGAGGCAATGATAGCTCTTGTTCTTCGGCGGTAACTTTGCGAGGTGGATCTTCATGCCGTCCGGCAAGCTGGAGACTTTCACAAATTCGACTATGCGCGAAGTTGGCTTTGATCCGGCATTCTCGACTTCGGAGGTGAAACTTCCAAATCCCGTAACGCCACCAATGTGTTGAGATCGCGCATAAGAGCCACGGCCCTTTTCGCGATAGATCAACCCTTTGCGATGAAGTTCGTCCAGCGCCTGGCGCACCGTGACACGCGACACTTTGAACTCCGCCGCGAGTTTATTTTCAGATGGCAAAGCGGTTCTTTCGCTCCGCGAAGGACCTTGTTGCATGTCACGCTCCAGAAGGTCAGCAACCTGCCGGTAGACAGGAGACGCGCCAGATTTCTGAACAAAGCGGCGCGCATTACTGGCCGTAAGAGCTTTCATTCCAGATCCCCAATTGCAACAAGTCACCCTTGTATACTTGTCTTAACAAGTTGTCAAACAGTCAATGGCTTTGACGTTTGCACCGGGTGCAATATCATCGGCATGATCCTCGCAAACGCTAAAAGAATGGCGCGACTTTGAAATGACAATTACTGACCGACTTCACGCCCTGGGCATCAAGCTTCCCGATCTACCCACACCGAAGGGCATGTACATGCCTGCTGTCTTGCACAATGGAACCCTCTATCTTTCCGGGCAGGGTCCGCTGCTGGAAGATGGCACTCTCGCTAAAGGCGTTGTCGGCCAGGACGTCACTGTCGAGGACGCAAAGTACCATGCGCGGCGCACAGGCATGGTCTTGCTCGCGGCGGCCCAGAGTATTCTCGGTTCCCTCGACAGCGTGGAGCGCGTCGTCAATGTGCTTGGCATGGTGAATGCCGCGCCTGGCTTCATGGACCATCCCAAGGTTATCAATGGATGTTCGGAACTGTTCATTGACGTGTTTGGAGAGGCTGGCCGCCATGCGCGTGCCGCCGTTGGCATGGGCACCCTGCCCGAGAACATCACCGTCGAGATCACGGCTATTTTTGCGGTGAAGCCATGACTGTCTACGATACGCTTGGCGTCCGCACGATCATCAATGCGAAAGGCACGGCGACGCGGCTTTCAGGTGGCATCATGCGGCCGGAAGTTTCAGCCGCCATGGTCGAGGCGTCGCAACACTGTGTCGATATGACGGAGCTGCAGGCTGTTGCTTCCCGGGAGATTGCAAAGGTAACAGGTGCTGAAGCGGGATACATTGCGTCCGGCGCTTCCGCCTGCCTTTTGCTTGCGACGGCCGCTTGCATCGCTGGGCTTGATCCCGGCCGCATGGCGCGTTTGCCGGATGCACGCGGCATGAAGAACGAAGTCATCATGATCCGCAGCCAGCGGAACTTTTATGACCACGCCATTCGCGCCGCCGGGGCCACCATCGTCGAGGTGGGCCTCCCCGATCGCTATGCTGGTGCCGGTGTGCGCGATGCGGAAGGCTGGGAGATCGAAGACGCCATCTCAGATCGCACGGCGGCGATATTCTATGTCGCGGATGCAGCTTCACAGCCGACCCTTCCCGAAGTGACTGCCATTGCCAAGAGGCACAGGATTCCGGTCATCGTCGATGCCGCTGCTCAACTCCCACCGCAATCGAACCTCAAGCGCTTCATCACAGCAGGTGCTGACCTTGTTGCCTTCTCCGGCGGCAAGGTGTTGGGCGGGCCACAGGCCAGCGGCATTCTCTGTGGCCGCAAGAACCTCATCATGTCAGCGGCTCTGCAGCATCTCGATCTCGACATTTACGAAGACATGTGGGAGCCACCGAAATCGATGATCGACAAGCGCAAGCTCAAGGGCATACCGCCGCATGGCATTGGCCGAAGCTGCAAGGCAGGAAAGGAAGAGATTGTCGGGCTGCTCACAGCGCTCCGCTTGTTTGTCACGGAAGGTGACGCAGTGCGCCACAAAAGGTGGATGTCGATCCTCGGGGCAATTGCCGCAGAACTCAAAGGCGTCATGTCCATGGCCTCATTCATCGAAAACGCCAAAAATGTTCATGCCGTACCGTCGCTTGTGATCACGTGTCACGGACCGGCAGGAACAGCTGCTCGTATCATCAAAAAGCTCATTGCTGGAACGCCATCCATTCACACGGACCCATTCCGGCGGGCGGAAAACAAGATCGTGGTCAACCCCATTTGCATTCCGCCTGACAAGGCCGCAATTGTTGGCAGGGCGCTGAGATCAGCGCTCTCGCGAGTGGCCTAAAGTCAGACCAATTGCATTCGGTATCACCGCTGTGCATTGTCTTACTGCACACGAAGCGCACACGACGCATTTTAAG
>JANNFZ010000004.1:0-4912 GCA_031380375.1 Hyphomicrobiales bacterium | reverse complement strand
AGGGGGAGGGTGGGTAGAGGGAGTCCGCCAATCGGCGCTACGCACCAACACCCCTTCAACCAAAAGCGCGCCTTTCCAGTCCCGGCAAGCGCAGCGCAAAGGTGACACCCCGCGCCACGAAAAACACATTGAGGGCCGCCCACAAGCCGTGATTGCCGAAGGCTTGCTCCAGCAGCCACCACGCCGCGAGATAGATCGCCAGTGACACAAGCATCATGTTGCGCATGTCGCGGGTCGCCATGGCGCCGGTGAAGATGCCGTCGAACTGAAAGCAGGCGGCACCAAGAACAGTCGCAAGTGCTGCCCACAGGATAAAGTGGCTGGCGGTGGTCCTGATCTCGGGATTGAGCGTCATCAGGCCCACAAGTTGTGTACCGAACAACACAATCACCAAGGCGCATATGAAACCCAACACAATCGCCCAGAGTGACGTCAACCACACGGCGCGGCGGAACCGCGCCCGTGCTCCTGCCCCAATCGATTGCCCCACCAGCGCTTCTGCGGCGTAGGCAAAGCCGTCCATCATGTAGGCCGAGACTTCGAAGAGATTGAGCACCACGGCATTGGCTGCGATGATCAGGTCGCCCTGCTTTGCGCCCCGCGACACAAACCAGCCGAAGGCGAAAACCAAAGCCAGGGTGCGGACCATGATGTCGCCATTGGCTGAAATCAGTGCTGCAAACTTGTCGCGCTGGAACACGGTTGCGGCGCGTGGCCAGACTTCAAGACTCCGCACCTGCCGAAACGCCAGTGCCAAACCCAAGGCCGCGGCGCTGTACTCGGCGATGAACACGGCAATGCCAACACCTTCGGTATTCAAGCCGAGATGATGCACAAAGACAATGCTCAGCAGCATGTTGGTGAGATTGAGCGTAAGCTGTACGACAAAGGCGGTTGATGCCCGGCCCTGGCCGATGAACCAGCCCATGATGGCGTAGTTGACCATGGCACCCGGCGCTGACCAGATACGCAAGGCGAAATAGGTCTGGGCCTCGCCCATGACTTCAGCGCTGCCGCCCATCAACCGGACCGCAATGGGTCCAAGCCACGGCCCCGCCGCCACGAGTGCAAGGCCAATAGCGACCGCCAAAACCAAGCTCCGTAAAAGCAGTGTGACAAGCCCTTCACGGTCACCAGCCCCGGTCGCCTGCGCTGAAAGTCCCCCCGTTGACAGGCGCAGGAATCCAAAACCCCAGAACAGAAAGCTGAAAATCAAGGCACCAATGGCAATGCCGCCGATGTAATAGGGTTCCGGCAAGCGTCCCATGACGGCGGTGTTGACGACTCCGATCAACGGTTCCGACACGTTGGACAGAACAATGGGGACGGCAATGCGCAAAACCGAAGCGTGGGTGATTTCAGTGGCGGGGCGCAATGTCATTTGATTGTGCGGGTTGCACGGTGCCTGCCGCTCCGTCAAGTTCCACTCCGCCATGACTGATTTGCACCACCGGATAGCAGACTGGTTTGGGAAACGGGGCTGGCAGCCCCGGGGCCACCAGCTTGCCATGCTGGAACAGGGCCTCGCCGGGCATTCGGCCCTGCTCATATCGCCGACCGGCGGCGGCAAGACTCTTTCCGGATTTCTTGCGACGTTACAAGAATTGGCCGAACCACACGCCCATGACGGCATTCACACGCTCTACATTTCGCCGCTGAAAGCATTGGCCGTTGACATTGCCCGTAATCTCGAAGGGCCCGTTGCCGAAATGGGTCTGCCGATCACCATTGAAACGCGGACCGGCGACACGCCGCAATCCAAACGCCTGCGCATCCGCACGCACCCCCCGGATATTCTCATCACCACACCGGAACAGATTTCACTGATGGTGGCGGACGCATCAGCAGCACATCTCCTGCGCAATCTTCGTTGTGTCATCATTGATGAGTTGCATGCGATTGTCACGTCGAAGCGTGGCGTTCTCCTGTCGTTGGCATTGACGCGGGTCCGCACTCATGCACCAGCAGCGCGGGTCTTCGGACTATCCGCTACTGTCGCTGACCCCGATGCCCTGCGGGCCTGGTTGGCACCTGCGGGACAAGCGCCCGTGGCGCTGGTCACAGGCATACCCGGTGCACCCGCCAAGGTGAGCATACTGCAATCAGCGACGCGCGTGCCGTGGTCTGGCCATTCCTCGCGCTATGTGGTGGCCGACATCTATGCGGAAATCAAAAAGCGCCGCATGAGCCTCATTTTCGTCAACACCAGAAGCCAGGCGGAAATACTCTTCCAGGATCTGTGGACGGCCAATGAAGATGCATTGCCGATTGCACTTCATCACGGCTCGCTCGATGTGGCCCAGCGCCGCAAAGTGGAAGCCGCCATGGCCGCCAACAAACTGAAAGCCGTGGTTGCGACCTCGACGCTTGATCTTGGCATCGACTGGGGTGATGTTGATCTGGTCATCCAAGTGGGAGCACCCAAAGGTTCAAGCCGCCTGTTGCAACGCATTGGCCGCGCCAATCACCGGCTCGACGAGGCGAGCAACGCCCTGCTCGTTCCGTCCAACCGTTTCGAAGTGCTGGAATGCGAGGCGGCAGCGGAGGCTGTGGCCGAGAACGCGCAAGACACGGAATATCCGATGATTGCGAAATTCGATGTGCTGGCCCAGCACATCATGGGTCGCGCCGTGGCCGGGTCTTTTTATGCCGATGCGTTTTTTGCCGAAGTCAAAAGCGCCTTCACCTTCCGCAACCTCAGCCGCGAACTTTTCGACCAGGTTTTGGATTTCGTGGCGACGGGTGGCTACGCGCTCAAGGCCTATGAACGCTATGCCAAGCTTCGCCGGCAGCCGGACGGACAGTGGCGCTTGAGCCATCCCCGGCTTGCGCAATCCTATCGCATGAACATCGGCACCATTGTCGAAGACGACATGCTGAAACTGCGTCTTGCGAAAGTGCGCCATGTGCTGGGCAAGCGCGTGGTCACCGGCGGTTTTGTACTGGGGGAAATGGAGGAATGGTTCCTCAGTCAATTGACCCTTGGTGACACGTTCCTGTTTGGCGGCGAAGTGCTGCGCTACGAGGGCATGGATGAATTTGGCGGGCTTGCCACGCGGGCCCGCGGCAAGGATCCGAAGGTTCCAACCTATCAAGGTGGCAAGTTTCCGCTCTCGACCTATCTGGCGGACCGGGTGCGCAAGTTGCTGGCCGATCCGGCGCTTTGGAAGAACCTTCCCTTGCAAGTGCAGGACTGGCTTTCAACACAGCGCTGGGCCAGCATCATACCCCAGGCCAACCAGATGCTCGTCGAAACTTTCCCGCGCGCCGACAAGCACTACATGGTGTGCTATCCCTTCGAGGGCAGGCTGGCGCAACAGACACTCGGCATGTTGCTGACACGCAGGCTGGAACGTTGGGGTGTCAAGCCCCTCGGCTTTGTCGCTTCGGAATATGCCCTTGTCGTCTGGACGCTCGGCGACATGAGCGCCTTGATCAAGCAGGGCCGGCTTTCGCTGGCTAAACTTTTCGACGAGGACATGCTGGGCGATGACCTTGAGGCATGGTTTGCCGAATCCATGCTGCTGAAACGAACCTTCCGCCATGTCGCCATTATTTCTGGTCTCATCGAGCGGCGCTCGCCGGGCAAGGAAAAGACGGCGCGGCAAGTGACAGTCAACACCGATTTGATTTATGACGCGTTGCGCTCGCACCAGCCCGATCACATTCTCCTGCGCGCCGCCTGGGATGATGCCGCCGACGGTCTTATAGATGTGCACAGGCTGGGGGCACTTCTAAAGCGCATAAAGAACCAGATCGTCCATCAGCCGCTTGACCGCGTGTCGCCGCTTGCCGTGCCGGTGCTGCTTGATATCGGGCGCGAATCAATTCAGGGCGAAGCCCATGATGCCCTTCTCGCCGAGGCCGCCGAAGCCCTCAACCGTGAGGCCACACGGCTTGTCTAGAACCCACAGCATTGTGATCGGCGGCGTCAAAGCCGTGCCCCATCTTTCGGGTGCGCTTTTCCTGCCCGACGAAAAACTCCTGCTGGTCGCTGATCTTCATTTGGAACAGGGCGCAAGTCTTGCCCGCCGGGGGCTGCACCTGCCGCCCTATGACACGCTCGATACACTGCATGCACTGGAACAGGTTGTTGCCGAAGTGGACGCACAGCGGCTCGTCCTGCTTGGTGATTCCTTCCACGACCGCGTCGCCCATGAGGCCCTTTCCGAAGATGTCCTTCTCCGTCTCAAAGCCCTGACGGGAAAAACCGACACCATCTGGATCAGCGGCAACCATGATCCGGTGAGCCATGACGTGGTGGGCGGTCGTTGCGCCGAAGAAGTGGCACTTGGCCCACTCACGCTTCGCCACATTCCAAAGCGCGGCCTCAAATCAAGTTATGAAATCTCGGGGCATCTTCATCCCGGCGCGACACTCGAACAGCGCGGTGTCAGTGTCCGGACGAAATGCTTTGTCAGCGATGGCCAGCGCCTGGTCCTGCCGGCTTTCGGGCGTTACACCGGAGCGTTGGGTGTGACGTCACAGCCGTTCCATGGCCTGTTCGATGAACCCGCCACGCATGTGTGGATGATCGGCAACGGCGTGATGCACAAGTTTCCGCTTTCACGGGTGAGGTGACAAAGAGTGTTCACACATCTCCAGTGCCCGTCATTCCAAACGCGACCGGCATTTGCGCAGCAAATGTCAATTACGGTGACAGTGCATTCAACTGCATGAACTACAGTCATCGTGTTTTCCGCAATTCTATCACCGCAATTCTAGATGAGAATTGACTTGCCATTGCCGTGAATTCTGTAACTTTCAAAGTTGCTTTCTGGAAACAGTGTCAAATTTGAACCATCACCAAAATTCAACAGCAATTCAGAATTTTCGAGGAAGTTTGCAGATTCGACGCATTGCTCAAGCGCTGCGAGCACAGCTGTCCTGTCAGCGGCAGCAGGTTCAGGAT
>JANNFZ010000499.1:0-1763 GCA_031380375.1 Hyphomicrobiales bacterium | reverse complement strand
GAGTTGGTTTTGTTATCGCGCGCTACCAGGCCGGCCAGGAACAGCGTGTCGCCCGCTTGAATGCCGTAGCTGTAATTCGGGCTGCGCTGCCAACCGGCGGGCAGGACGACTTTGCGCTCGACGCCTTTGCGCAAGGCGGTCAGCGAAATCCTGAATGCCCCATTCATTGGTATCGATCATACGAAACGGGCGATTTTGGCCTTGGCGCTGTTTCATCGCTATGGCGGTGAAGATGAAAAGCAAGCACGGCGGGTTCAACGCTTCATAGGTGAAGACGCTGCGCGCTCTGCGCAAGTGCTCGGCTATGCCTTGCGAGCGGCATTGGTTTTGGCAGGCCCCGCACCATCGGTCCTCAATGAAACATCCGTCAAGCTGACACCAAGCTCACTGGTGGTCAGCCTTCCAAAATCCCACCAAGCGCTGATTGCTGATGCCATGACCAAGCGCCTAGACACCTTGGCCAATGCCTTGGGCCGCACGTTGAAATTCGATTTGCGCTAAGAGTGTTCCGCGAGGAAACCCTCTACGGCCTTTAGAACAGGCGCGCGCCAACGCCAGCCAGGCAACAAACAAGCAAAAATTTCAAAATGACCAATCCAAGGATACAGCACCACTTTGGCATTTGAGCCGAGTGATGTTAATGCTTCTGCCAAGCGAACGCTGGCTTGCGCCCCGGCAATTCGATCATTGGCGCCATGAAGCAAAAGCATCGCAGGCGCGTCTGCTCGCACGAGCTTGATGGGCCGCGCCGCATGGGGTGTCTCGACCGAAGTTGAAAAGACGTCCTTGACGCCCCTCCATTTCAGCGGGTTCAACGTGTACGGTCCGGCCAAGCCGATCACGCCGCGTATTGCGCTCGGCGCCAATCCATGGACCTGCAGGTATTGAGGATCAAGCGCCAGCGTTGCCGAAATATGCGCGCCGGCCGAATGACCCATCAGGAAAACGCGCGATGGGTGTCCACCCCAGCGGTTGAGATTGTTCTGTACCCATCTGAATGCAAGCGCCGCATCTTTGTTGAACACGGGGAACCGCGCTTGCGGATACAAATGATAGTCTGGAATGACCACGGCATAGCCGCGAGCCGCCATCGCCCGTCCGAAAAGCCGATAATACCAGCGTGCACCACTGACCCAACCGCCACCATAATAAAACACGATTGTCGATTTCACTTTGCCGTCACGCGGCAAGTAAAGATCAAGCTTTTGCCGAGACAATTCTCCATATGGAATGTGACGTGTCGGAAAGTGCGAGGGCTGGTCTTGCCCGGCTGGGCCTTCGCGGTTGGCAACGGGGCGGGGCTGTGAGGCGCCGCCAAGGGTGCTGACTTTGTCCATCAGACCATCATAGATTTAAGCAGACACCTTTCGTCAAGAGCACTTATAGTAGGGCCGGGCCGCAAACCACCCCCTTACAGCACTTGAAACCCAGTGATTAGTTCAACGGGGTGGAGAAGGTGACCAACAAGGCATGCCCGCCTTCACGATCCCGGCCATTTGCAACCGCTTGATCGCTGCCATTCAGGTCGTATCGATACTCAAGTTTGAGTTTAGCGTCTGGGTGATTTAACTCATCGCGAACATAGTCCGAGACATCCACGCTAAGTTGCAACTGTTTGGTCTTGGCTCGCGCCGCCAGATTGTCGTCCACGATCTGGGATTGCGCATCGGCGGCACCAAAGCGCAACTCGACTTTAGGCCCGCGTTCTGGCTCATAGGCGACTGATACATGAGGTGCGTATTCGCTGCCCGAACTCGCCACGC
>JANNFZ010000487.1:0-16295 GCA_031380375.1 Hyphomicrobiales bacterium | reverse complement strand
ACGGAAGGCGGCGTCAATCTCCTTCACAATGGCGTCCTCTCGAAAGGACCCCAGCCTTCCCATCCGCAGAAGGCGGTCAATGCCCTGCTCATTGACCGCGAGGGGGAACTCTTCGTGGGCGGAGGAAACCTCGACCGATTCGATTCTTCCGGTCGGCGGACATTGTCCCTGCCCGTACCCGTGGAGGGGGTCTACGCCCTGTTCCAGGATCGGGACGGGGTGATCTGGGTGGGTCTATATGGGGCCGGCATCGCCCGGCTCAAGAACCCGCTTCTCGTCACCGATCCATTGTTCGACCTTGCCTTCGAGAATGTATATCACTTCTTCCTGTTCAGGATGTTTATGGAAGTTGTGGCCATCGCCAGCATTCAGTTTGGCGTCGATGATGGTGAGTTGTTTGCCACCCGTCGCTGCGGGATTGACCAGCGGCAGAAGACTGCCAAAGGGCAACGGTATGCTTGGAACTTCCTTGGCGATTCTGAAGCTGCCTTTTTTCATGATCGTCTCCTTCTTTGATTTGTGTTGACAGGGTCAGGCGGCAACCGCCGCTGATGGCGCTGCATCCGGCGTTGCGTAGTTCCAGAATGAATCCGGTACGGGCGGGCATCCCCAGGACACGGCATGGGCAATGTCTGCGGCTTTCCATTCCACCGTCCGCCAAGCGGGATCAAAGACCATGTAGCCGGGGTCGCCCATGAGTTCGATGCGGTGACCACCGGGTTCCATGAGATAGAGAAAGGTGGCACCGCCTATGCCGTGGCGACCGGGGCCGTGTTCGATGGCGATGCCTGCCTCGGTCGCCAGCTCGGCGAGATCGAAAAGATGTTGTGCTGATGTGTAGTGAAAGCAGACATGGTGGAAGCGTCCGCGCGCCGTTGTTGGTTCGGGAACCAGCCCAATGTCATGGGACAGGTTGGTGACACTGAGAAAGCTCGCGATGGTGGGGCCGCCAGTATCAGTGACAACGCGCTCACGCTCGGTGAAGCCCAAGACATCGACGAGAAAATCGCGGTTCGCTCCGGTGTCGGCAGTCATCAAGTTCAGATGGTCAATGCGGCGCACCGGGATGCCGAGGGATGGACGCCGTTGCGGGCGGTTTCGAAGCCTCGTTTCCTGACCAGCAGGCGTTTCAAAATAATCAATATCCCACAGGAGTTCCATGGTGTGGCCGCCGGGCGTTGCAAAGCGGTAGGCGCGGCCATGCCCGGCATCGCCGTCATTCCAGCCACGGCCCAGGCCTGTCTTGTCGATCGCCGCGACCCGTCGCGCAAGCGCCTGCGGGCTCCTTGCACGCCAGGCCACATGGCCAAGGCCGGCTTGGTCTGCTGCAGTGAGTTTCAGGGAATGGTGATATTGTTCTTCATAGCCCCGAAGATAGACCGACTGGCCGCGGCGTTCAGTTTCCTGCATGCCGAGGAGTGCTTTGAAGAAGTGGGCTGTCGCTTCGAGGTCTGGCGTCAGCAATTCCACATGGGCCAGTTGGGCAACATCGAGGATTGGTTCGGGGGTCAGGGGCGTGGTCATGGCATCCTCCCAGTTTGAATTGGATCGATCCAAAACATTCATAATTGGAACATAGCAGGTTTGTCAAGAATAAACTTGGATCGATCCAAAATGTGCGTTAGGAGCGATTCCATGGCCGACACGACACCACCCGCCACATTGCTCCACATTGCCCGCGCCGCCGGCGTTTCCCGCAGCACTGCATCAAATGTGTTCAGCCACCCTTCGCGGGTGCGGGCTGAAGTCTGTGAAAAAGTCAGAGCCGTTGCAAGTTCGCTAGGCTATTCCGGGCCCGATCCGAGGGGCAGATTGTTGCGGGCGGGGAAGATTCACGCCATCGGCATCATCCCGCCAGGAAAATGGGGTGTTGCCGACTCGCTCAAGAACCCTGTGTTTTTCTTACAGCTCCTGGGGATCAGTGAGGTGTGCGACGAGGTTGGCGCCAGCGTACTCATCATTCCTGACAAGAGGGGCAGCGGTGGAGTTCAGACAGCACTGGTTGACAGTTTCATTTTCAGCCGCTTCGACCAACTCGCGGAGATTGAATCGGCAAGGCTGCGGCGCCTGCCCTATGTCGTCATGGATGCTGATCCCGGCCCCGACGTGAATTCAGTCCGGGTTAATGCCCGTGCCGGCTGCCATGCGGCGGTGCGCCATCTTCTTGATCTTGGGCATCGCCGGTTCGGCATTATTTCTTTCCTGCGAGAATTTGGTCCGCCGCTATTTCATCCACCCGGACAGCAGCGCAAACCCGATAATGCGGGCATGGACATTGACCAGGAAAAACTGCGGGGCTACGCCGATGCACTCGCAGGGGAAGGGATTTCCATTGATGATGTTCCCATGGTGCAAGCCCACCCCTGGGAGCGGGACGCGGCACGTCTCATTCTCGAAAAGGCACCAGAGGCCACCGCAATACTCACAATGTCAGCGATGCAAGGCATCCGCGTGATGGAGGAAGCCACACTTCGCGGCCTTCTGGTGCCGCGGGACTTGTCGGTTGTCGGCTTCAACGACATTCCCGAGGCGGCAAATTCCAATCCACCCCTGACCACTGTTGACGGCATGGGAACCGAAAAGGGCCGCATTGCTGCACGCATTGTTCTTGAACATGGCCCCGTCCGGCGGGAAGTCATCGAAACCAAACTCGTGGTGCGGTCGTCGACCGCACAAGCGCCATCCTGAAACGGCAACGCCGCGTTCAAGCCGAATTCCGCAAGGTCAATCCGGCATTGACCATTTCACGAAAGCTTTTTGGGTAATGGTTCTCAAAGCCCTTCCAGCTTTCGTGGAATCCAGGAGCCTCCATGTATTTTTTGAGCGCATTGAAATAGGCGTCCCAAACCTCATCATCGATCAGCTGTTGCTGGAACTGGACATAAGCACTGTAGGTGAGCGACATCTGCACGCTCACGATTCTTTGATACGTCAGTCGTTGCGCTGCCGTCAGCTTGGCAAGTCCGGTCGATCCTTTCAGGTAGAGGTCGGCATTGTTGGCAATCAGGGCAAAAACGTCCTTCTCGAAGCTCATCAGCGACTGGACAGTGGCACCTTCGATGGCCTGGGCATTGCGCCGGACTTCCAGGATGAGGAAGATCACCGAAATCAATCCGCCAATCACCCCGACGACGGAAAAAACGGCGGTGACGACCGTCCAGTCCATCGACATTTCAGTGATTGTCCCGTGGCACGGGATAGAGCTTCGCCACACGGCGGAATTTGGTGGCACCCTTCAAGACCATGCCTTCGGAAAGCTGGTCGACATTGTCGCGGAAAAGTTCCTGCCACGGGGTTTGTGACGGCGGCACCTTGTAGCCGCCGTTCTTTTCCAATTCAGCCCGGCGTTTTGCGAGTTCGGCCTCGGGCACCAGCATGTTGCATTCGCCCTTGTTCAAGTCGACACGCACCATGTCGCCGTTTTTCAAAATGGCAAGGCCGCCACCGGCAGCCGCTTCCGGCGAGGCGTTGAGAATGGACGGCGAGCCTGACGTGCCGGACTGGCGGCCATCACCGACGCAAGGCAGCGAGCGGATGCCTTTTTCCAGCAAATAGTTGGGTGCCCGCATGTTCACGACTTCGGCAGCACCTGGATAGCCCAAGGGACCGACACCGCGGATGAACAGGATAGTGTTGCCGTCGACATCGAGCGCCTTGTTGTCGATATTGGCATGGTAGTCCTCGGGCCCGTCAAAGACGATGGCCTTGGCCTCGAAGGCATTGGGGTCCTTGGGGTTTGAGAGATAGCGCTGCTGGAATTCCTCCGAAATGACGCTCGTCTTCATGATCGCCGAGGCAAAAAGATTGCCCGATAGCATCTTGAAGCCCGCGTGTTTTTTGATGGGGTCGTTGTATTCGCGGATGACCTTGCGGTTCCAGGAAAACTTGCCCTTGCAGTTTTCACCGATGGTCTTGCCATTGGCGGTGATGCAATCCTCGTGGATTTTCCCGGCAGAGATAAGCTCGGCGACAACTGCGGGAACACCACCGGCCCTGTGATAGTCCTCGCCCAGATATTCGCCGGCGGGTTGGAGGTTCACGAGCAGCGGCAGGTCGTGGCCGAGTGTTTCCCAATCCTTCACTTCGAGATCAACACCCAAATGACGGGCAAAAGCAATCAAATGATTGGGGGCATTGGTGGAACCGCCGATGGCGGTGTTGACGCGGATGGCATTTTCGAAGGCCTTGCGGGTCATGATTTTTGAAGGTGTGAGGTCTTCGTCAACCATGCCGACGATGCGCCTGCCGGTTTCGAAAGCCATTTGCCCGCGCTCGCGGTAGGGTGCCGGAATTGCGGCGTTGAAGGGCAGGGACATGCCAAGCGCTTCAGCAAGCGAGTTCATGGTATTGGCCGTGCCCATGGTGTTGCAGAAACCGGTCGATGGAGCCGACGAGGCGACGAGATCGACAAAGCCCTTGTAGTCGATTTCGCCGGTTGCCAGTTTTTCACGGGCCAGCCAGACGATTGTGCCTGAACCGGTGCGCTGGCCCTTGTAGTCACCGTTCAGCATGGGGCCGGATGAGAGTGCTATGGCCGGAATGTCAACGGTGGCCGCTGCCATCAGGCAGGCCGGCGTGGTCTTGTCGCAGCCGATTGTGAGCACCACGCCATCCAGCGGATATCCGTGCAGCACTTCGACGAGCGAGAGATAGGCGAGGTTCCGGTCGATGGAGGCTGTGGGGCGTTTTCCGGTTTCCTGGATAGGGTGGATCGGAAATTCCATGGGAATGCCGCCGGCGGCGATGATGCCGTCGCGCACCCGCTTCACCAGCTCAATATGCACACGGTTGCAGGGGCTGAGGTCGGAACCGGTTTGGGCGATGCCGATGATCGGCTTGCCGCCCTGCAATTCGCCTTGGGTGAAGCCGTAGTTCAAATAGCGTTCGATGTAGAGGGCCGTCATGTCGGCGTTGCCGGGATTGTCGAACCAATGTTGGGAGCGGTATTTCAGTGTTTTTGTTGTTGTCTTGCTCATGGCTCAAGCACTCCGGAAATTATCATACAAATAATAGCGCACATGTTACACGGGCGTCCATGGTTTTTCAAAATTTGACCATTTGAACAAATTCTGCCATCTTTCCGGAAAGCAAAATCGCTGGAGGAATCTAATGGTTCAGAAGGGTCCTGATGTGGCAGGAAAGCGCCTGGACAAGGCGGCTTACCAGCTGAATTTCGCCGATCTCCATCCCCCTCTCACCGACCATGAAGCGCTTGTCGAATCCGACCGCTGCTTTTTCTGCCATGATGCGCCGTGCCAGACGGCCTGTCCCACTTCCATTGATATTCCCCATTTCATCCGCGAGATTTCAACCGGTCATCCGAAGTCAGCGGCGAAAACAATTTTTGACCAGAACATCCTGGGTGGCATGTGCGCCCGCGTTTGTCCGACGGAAACACTGTGCGAAGAAGTTTGCGTGCGCGAAACCTCGGAAGGAAAACCCGTTAAAATCGGACTGCTGCAACGCTATGCCACCGATGCCGCCATGGCGGAAAAGAAGCACCCCTACAGCCGCGCCGCGCCCTCGGGAAAGAAAGTGGCCGTGGTGGGAGCGGGGCCTGCGGGACTCGCCTGTGCCCATCGCCTCGCCATGCTTGGCCATGACGTCACAGTGTTCGAGGTGCGCAAGAAGTCCGGCGGCCTCAATGAATTCGGCATTGCGGCCTACAAGAGCGTTGATGACTTCGCCCGAAAGGAAGTGGATTTTGTGCTGTCAATTGGTGGTATCAAAATCGAAACCGGAAAAGCCCTTGGCAAGGGGCTGAAGCTTTCAGACTTGCAGAAGAACCATGCCGCGGTGTTTCTGGGTGTGGGCTTGCAGGCCGTCAATGATCTCGGCATCAAAAATGATGATGCGGCGGGTATTGAAGATGCGGTCGATTATATTGCCGAGTTGCGGCAGGCGTCCGATCTATCAAAACTGAAAGTGGGACGGCGCATTCTGGTGATTGGCGGCGGCATGACGGCCATCGATGTCGCCGTGCAGTCAAAGCTCCTCGGTGCCGAGGATGTGACAATTCTCTATCGCCGTGGCCAGGATCACATGAAGGCCAGCGGCTTTGAGCAGGAACTGGCCCAGACCAAAGGTGTGAAGATCTAGCACTGGGTCATGCCAAAGAAAGTTGTGCTCAAGGGTGGCAGGGCTGCGGGCCTCGTCTGCGAATACACGAAGGTCGTCAAAGGCAAGCTCACAGGCACCGGCGAGACGCTGGAACTTGCCGCCGACATGATCTTCAAGGCCATCGGGCAAAGCTATGTCGATACGGTGAACGGCGCCTTGAAACTCGATGGCGGCCGTATCAAAATCGATGGCGAGAAACGCACCTCGGTCGAGGGCATCTGGGCCGGTGGTGACTGCGCTGCGGGTGGCAAGGACCTGACAGTGGCGGCGGTCGATGATGGTCGCAAGGCCGCAATGAGCATTCATGCGTTTTTGGGCGCATAGGAGAAAACCATGGCAGACCTTCGCGCGAACTTTGTCGGCATCAAATCGCCAAATCCCTTTTGGCTCGCCTCGGCACCACCAACCGACAAGGAATACAATGTGGTGCGGGCCTTCAAGGCGGGCTGGGGTGGTGTGGTCTGGAAAACGCTTGGCGAAGAGGGCCCGCCCGTCGTCAATGTCAACGGCCCCCGCTATGGTGCGATCCACGGGCCGGACCGACGCCTCATGGGCCTTAACAACATCGAATTGATCACCGACCGTCCCCTCGAAGTGAACTTGCAGGAAATCAAAAAGGTGAAGCGCGAATGGCCGGACCGGGCCATGGTCGTTTCGCTCATGGTGCCTTGCGAGGAAGAGCCATGGAAAAAAATCCTGAAACGTGTCGAGGAAACCGAAGCC
Organism: Hyphomicrobiales bacterium; assembly: GCA_031380375.1. Classification (GTDB taxonomy): domain Bacteria; phylum Pseudomonadota; class Alphaproteobacteria; order Rhizobiales; family Aestuariivirgaceae; genus Aestuariivirga. Next base: position 9,452 of record JANNFZ010000487.1, on the reverse strand, counting down.
GATGGCGTTGAACTGAATTTCGGCTGCCCCCACGGCATGAGTGAGCGCGGCATGGGTTCGGCCGTTGGCCAAGTGCCTGAATATATCGAGATGGTGGCGCGCTGGTGCAAGCAGCACACCCGGATGCCGGTCATCGTCAAGCTGACACCCAACATCACCGATATCCGGAAGCCCGCGCAAGCTGCGCATCGCGGCGGGGCTGACGCCGTGTCGCTGATCAACACCATCAATTCCATCACGCATGTTGACCTGGATTCGTTCTCGCCCATGCCGTCGATCGACGGCAAGGGCTCGCATGGCGGCTATTGCGGTCCGGCTGTAAAGCCGATTGCGCTCTCGATGGTGTCGGAAATTGCCCGCGACCGGGAAGCCAAGGGCCTGCCGATCTCGGCAATCGGTGGCATCACGACATGGCGTGACGCGGCGGAGTTTATTTCCATGTCGGCGGGCAACGTGCAGATATGCACGGCGGCCATGACCTATGGCTTCCGCATCGTCGAGGAAATGAAATCGGGGCTTTCGCGCTGGATGGATGAGAAGGGCTACGAGACGACTGAAGACTTCCGCGGGCTCGCCGTGCCCAATGTCACGGACTGGCAGTATCTCAATCTCAATTATGTGGCCAAGGCGAAGATCGACCAGGACGCCTGCATAAAATGTGGCCGTTGCTATGCGGCCTGCGAGGATACTTCGCACCAGGCGATCATGAAAGAGAAAGACGGCAAGCGTCATTTCGAGGTGATCGATGCCGAATGTGTCGCCTGCAATCTTTGTGTCGAAGTCTGCCCGGTGCAAGATTGCATCACCATGGAACGCATGGAAAGCGGCACCGACCCGCGCACTGGGCGCAAAATCAGCGGCGACTATGCCAACTGGACGCAACACCCGAACAATCCCATGTCGAAGCACGCGGCGGAATAACGGTCAGCGATAGATTTCCCGGCGGTGGCCGATTTCAATGACAAATATGGTAATGATATTCTTATCAAAACTCACCACAATTCGATAATCACCCACGCGATACCGCCATCTTCCGTTGTTTTCCGGTCCTTTGAGCCGCGTGGCAAGGCTGCTTGGATCGCCAGCTGTGTCAACCTTCTTTCGAAGAAAATTCAAAATGCGCCTTGCAACACTTGTATCGAGCTTGTCGAGTTGCTTAAGTGCAAGTTCTGAAAACTCAATTCTCCATGCCATAACGCTTTAGCACTTCTGCCATCGGAATGGTTTTTCTGCCGCTCTTTTCAAAAGCCTTCCAGGCTTTCTCGGCAATCATGCTGTCTTCCATATCCTCGAGATAGTTGAGAATGGCCTGACGGGCGTAGAAGGTCTTGGTCCGGCCCGTTTTCTTGGCCAAACTGGCGAGCTGTTTTTCAATTTCGGGCGGCAGGCGGATGGCAAGCATGGGTATTTTCCTTTGCTATACATGTATAGCGGATGATCACGAAGATCAAGGAAAAGTGGGTACGGGTAACGATGCGGCAATCTTGTCGCAGCACTTGCGCGAGATCAATGCAGGGACCACGTGAAGGGGGCAGACTTGTTCCAAATCCTGGAGGACCGTCATGGCCTACAAAACCATTCTGCTCTGTCTCAACGAAATTGCCGAGTTACCGAGGCTCATTGCGGCAGCGCGACAACTTGCCAGCGACAAAAAGGCCCACGTGTTGGGGCTCTATGTCATTCCGGCGGTGCAGATCTACCCTTCCGCCGGCCTTGCATCCGTGGCGGAAGTCTATGACGGCAACCGCAAATACTTCCTCGATCATGCCGACAAGGTGGAAAGCCAATTCGCCGCTGCCATGAAGGCTGACGGCATCGCCTTCTCGTTCATGAAACTCGATACTGCAACATCGCTTATCTCCATGGCGGCTTTGGAGGAAAGCCGGAATGCCGATCTTGTTGTCACAGCGGCCACCAATTCCGATGAAGGGCTGGGACCGGAAGTTGACTTCGTGCAACGGCTTGTCATCGCCGCTGGCCGGCCGGTCCTTGTCCTGCCACGCAACGGCAGCGACAAGCTTGACTTTTCCACCGTGCTGCTCGGCTGGGACGGTGGACGCGAAGCAGCCCGGGCGGCTTTTGACGCCCTGCCGCTCCTGGCCAAGGCCAAAACAGTCAAGATTGTCCGGGTCGATGAAACCGCGCGTGGCAGCGTGGCTGCTGCCAGCATCGCCGAGACACTTGATCGCCATGGTGTGAAGGCGGACATCGTCAATGTTTCGTCGGATGGCACGAACGCAGGCGCAGCCTTGTTGCGGGCAGCGAAGGATCATGGCGCCGGCCTTCTTGTGATGGGTGCCTATGGCCACTCGCGCTTTACCGAATTTGTCTTTGGTGGTGCGACACGGCATGTGATCCTGTCGCTCGACATGCCGGTGCTGATGTCGCATTAGACCGGGTTACATTTGCCTAACCATTGAGGCACTATGGTCTGGCCATGGAGCAACTTGCCTTTCATCTGGCTCATGACGCTGCCCGCATGGCACAAAGCTGGCTGCAATCCCTGGCGTCGGAGCGGCGGCTGGCGGCAAAATCGCGGGAGGCCTATGGCTCTGACCTTGGACAGTTTGGGGCCTTTCTTGCGGAACACCTGGGCAAACCTGCCGATGTGGAAGCACTCCGCGATCTCGAACTCTCTGACTTCCGGGCTTTCCTGGCGCGGCGGCGGGGCGACGGCATTGCCAGCCGGTCAGTGGCACGACAGGTTTCGGCGTTGAAGTCGTTCTTTCGTTTCGCCGAGCGGTCCGGCACCTTTGCCAATCTGGCCTATGCGAGCTTGCGGGCACCCAAACTGCCACATTCCATCCCGCGGCCCCTGTCGACGGCCCATGCGGCGCGCTTGTCTGGCATGGCCGAAGCGCTTTCACAGGATTGGCTGGGCCGCAGGGACAGCGCCATAGTTGTGCTGCTATATTCCTGCGGTCTCCGCATTTCCGAGGCACTGGCGATCACGCCTAAAAGTTTCGCCGCCATTCCGCTGATGGTCACGGGCAAGGGCGGCAAAACCCGGCTGGTGCCGGTGCTGGCTGAGGCGCGTCAGGCAGTCGAGGCTTATGTGGCCGCCTGCCCCTATGATCTGGCGCGTGACGAAGCCCTGTTTCGTGGTGCCAAGGGTGGTGCCCTTTCGCCCCGAATTGTGCAATTGCTGATGGAGAAGTTGCGCGGTGCATTGCTGTTGCCCGATACAGCCACCCCCCATGCGCTCCGGCACAGTTTCGCCTCGCATCTCCTCGGCAATGGTGCTGATCTCAGGGTCATCCAGGAATTGCTGGGCCATGCCTCGCTTTCGACCACGCAAGTTTACACGGAAGTGGACCGGTCCCACGTGATGGCGCAGTTCCGCAAGGCTTTTGAGATCGTTTGAATATTTACACCGCGTTGCACTTTGCCTATCAGGTGCCATGCCCCAAATCGAGATTGTGACCCCCAACGACAGTTTGCCGGACCGGGCCGATGCCGTCATCATCGGTGCGGGGATTGCCGGAATTTCCACAGCCCTTGAACTCGCTGACCGGGGCCTCAGGGTAGTCGTTGTCGAAAAGGGAGAGGTGGCCTGCGAACAATCCAGCCGCAATTGGGGCTGGTGCCGCCAGATGGGGCGCGACCCCCGTGAAGTGCCGCTCATCCAGGTTTCCCTTGCGAAGTGGCGGACGATGAATGCCCGCATGGGTGCCGAAACTGGCTTTCGCCAATGCGGCATTGTCTATCTCAGCCAGACCGATGCGGAACTGGCAAAACATGAAAAATGGTGGCGCGAGGTGGCCAAGCCCAACAAGCTTGGCACCCGCATGTTGAGCAGCAAGGAAGCAGCAAGCCTTGTGCCCGGCTGCCTCAAGCCCTGGGCCGGGGGATCGCACACCGCCGATGATGGCCGGGCCGAACCCTTCATGGCGGTTGCGGCCATGGCCCGCACATTGCAGGCCAAAGGCGGACAGGTTTTCACCCAATGCGCGGCCCGTGGTGTCGAGACGACGGCGGGCAAAGTCTCGGCCCTCGTCACCGAAAAAGGCGTGATCAAGACCGATACCGTGGTGGTGGCGGGTGGCTACTGGACGAGGCGCTTTCTTGGCAATCTCGGCATTGATTTTCCGCAGGTGGGGGCCATTAATTCAGTGATGCGCACCGGACCCCGTGATGCCGGCATTGCCCACACATTTTCGGGCAGCAAGTATGCGGTGCGAAAGCGGCTCGATGGCGGCTTTACCATCACCCACAATCATATGTCGGTGGCCGATATCACGCCAGCCCAAATCCGGCAGTATTTCCGCTTCCGTCCGCTCCTGCTGCTTGACCGCAAGGGCTTGCGTGTCCGCTTCAACGCCAGGTTTTTCCAGGAAGCCTTCATGCGCCGGCACTGGCGGCTCGATCAGGTGTCACCCTTTGAACGCCTGCGCATTCTTGATCCAAAGCCCGTGCATGGCATTCTGGATGAGGTGCTCAAGACGCTGCAACAGGATTTCCCGGCCTTTCAGGGTTTGCAAAGTGTCGAGCGTTGGGCGGGCATGATTGATGCAACACCCGACGCTGTGCCGGTCATTGACGCATTGGCCAAAATCCAGGGGCTCTTTGTGGCATCAGGATTCTCAGGACATGGATTTGGCCTGGGGCCTGGGGCTGGACAGTTGCTGGCCGAAATCATCACGGCCGAAAAGCCCTGCGTTGATCCGGCGCCTTTCCGCTTTGGGCGGTTTCGCGATGGTTCACGGCCGCGCCCTTCAACCGGATTGTAGGTTCAGGCCGCCCTTGCGGATTGATCGAGTGCCCGCTCGACGGTGTTGAGCAAATCCTGGGGCTGCACAGGCTTGCGCATGAATTCAAAAACCTTGAGGCCCATGGCGCGCAGTTGCGTTGAACGGTCGACGTCGGCGGTCACCATCACATAGGTTGCCTTCGAACCCATGGCATGAAGGGTTTCCACAACATCGAGTCCGTTCTTGGTGCTGCCAAGGCGGAAATCAAATACACCAACAGAAAATGTGCGATCGACGGCGAATTCAACGGCACTTTCGGGATCGGCAAAGCCTTTGACCTTGTAGCCACAGTCGGCAAAGAGTTCAGCCACGCTGGTCAAGAGATCAACGTCGTCGTCGATCACCAGTATATCCACATGCTTGCTATCCGACACGGCCCTGCATCCCTGTTATTTTCAGCAAGTTTTAGCTGTTGCGGCTTGCAGGCGGCTTAAGGCGCTCAGTTAAAATTTAACGAAGATCAGAGCACGATCACCTTTGACTGGTGCAGTCAAAGGTGATGAACGTGCTCGCCAAATTGAATTTCCGATCGCGTTTTGCCGGTTTTGAATGGTTCACTCAAAACCGACCGCGATCTATCGTGGTTTCTCAAGCGTGAATGGCCCGGCCGGCAACGGCAAGGGCTGCTTCTTTCACGGCCTCTGCGAGTGTTGGATGGGCGTGGCAGGTGCGCGCCAGATCTTCCGCCGAGCCGCCAAACTCCATGAGAACCGCCACTTCATGAATAAGCTCCCCAGCCTGGGGACCGATGATGTGGCAGCCAAGCACGCGGTCGGTCTTGGCGTCCGCCAGGATTTTCACAAAGCCGTCGGTGGTTTGCTTGGCCTTGGCCCGGCCATTGGCGAGGAACAGGAATTGCCCCGCCTTGTAGGCGGTGCCTTCAGCCTTCAATTCATCTTCGGTCTTGCCAACGCTTGCCACTTCGGGGCTTGTGTAAACAACGCCGGGGATCACGTCATAATTCACATAGCCGGCTTGGCCTGCGAGAAGTTCGGCCAAGGCCACGCCTTCATCCTCGGCCTTGTGGGCGAGCATGGGGCCGCGGATCACGTCACCTATCGCGTAGATGCCAGGGACATTGGTGGCGAAATGATCTTCGACGATGACACGGCCACGTTCATCCAAGGCCACGCCTGCTTCTTTTGCGCCAAGGCCTTCCGTGTAGGCGACGCGGCCGATGGCCACGAGTACTACATCGGCGTCGAGGGTTTCGGCGGTGCCGCCTGCGGCGGGTTCGACTGTGAGTGTCACGCCACCGGGCTTCTTTGTCGCGGCGGTCACTTTCTGGCCGAGCTTAAAGGTGAAGCCCTGTTTGCCGAGCAGGCGCTGGAACTGCTTGGCGACATCGCCATCCATGCCGGGGAGGATGCGGTCGAGATATTCGATGACTGTTACCGTTGAACCCAAGCGCGCATAAACCGAGCCCAATTCAAGCCCGATGACGCCAGCGCCAATGACCACAAGATGGTTGGGGATATCTTCGAGTTCCAGCGCCCCCGTTGAGGTGACGATCTGCTTCTCATCAATTTCCACGCCACGCAGTTTGGCGGAATCAGAACCGGTGGCGATGACGATGTGTTTTGCTTCATGAACAATGCCTGCGACTTCGACCTTGCCGGTACCCAAAATCCTCGCAGAACCACGGATGACATCGATCTTGTTTTTCTTGAGCAGGAAGTCGATGCCCTTGGTGTTGCCGTCGATGGCTTCCTGCTTGAAATCCATCATTTTGGGGAAATCGACCTTGGTGTCGGCGATCAGGCCCATTTTGGCAAAGCTGTGCTGCGATTCATGGAACAGCTCGGTGGCATGCAGCAGTGCCTTCGAGGGAATGCAGCCGACATTGAGGCAGGTGCCGCCATGGGTGGCGCGCTTTTCGATGACCGCCACTTTCAAACCCAATTGCGCTGCGCGGATGGCGCAGACGTAACCGCCGGGGCCGGTGCCGATGATGATGAGATCGTGGGACATTATTTGGACCGGTCCTTCAACATGGCGAGGCGGAGAATGGCGTTGATGCGAGTCTGGTAACCCTTGCCCCTGGCGCACAACCAGGCCAGCACGTCCGCGTCGAGGCGGACCGTGGTCGACTCCTTCAGGGGTCTAAAAAACGCACCTCTTTTCGCATTCCGGAAAAAGTCGTCAGTCAATTCCGGGATATCGGAAAGATCAATATCCTCGTCTTTCATTTTCTTGAGCGCTTCAATTTCCGCCTTTTGGCCTGCCGTCAGAGGCGGAGGGTTGTCGAGATCAATGACGTATCGAACCATATTTTCCTTGTTCATACTTTGCCCTTTCTCGCGGCGTTGCGGGTCTTGCGGAGATGATCCTGATGATTTCGTCATTTTCCTCCTCCCAGTCCGTGTGAATCACGACAACGAACATGGAGCCGTCAGTGTACCCAATGGTGTGCCAGCGCTCCTCGCCATTAATATGGGATTCCAGTTCTGACAGGTGATTGCGGTCGGCGAAAATGCGAGTTGCCAATTCAAACGCCACCCCGTGTTTTTTGAAGTTGGAGTCTGCCTTTGCCGGGTCCCAAGTGAAAGATCTCGCCATGATTGTTACAACAAATATGTTATTACGTCAATGTAGTAACAATTACAAATCCAGCAGTGCGCGTTGCGGGTCTTCGAGGCCTTCCTTGAGGCGCACAAGGAAGGTGACGGCTTCCTTGCCGTCAACGATGCGATGATCATAGGACAACGCCAGATACATCATGGGCCGGATCACAACCTGGCCATTGAGTGCAATGGGACGTTCCTGGATTTTGTGCATGCCCAAGATGCCGGACTGCGGCGCATTGAGAATGGGTGTGGACATCAAGGAGCCATAGATGCCGCCATTGGAAATGGTGAAGGTGCCGCCTTGCATGTCGGCGATGGTGAGTTGCCCGTCACGGGCCTTCTTGCCGAATGCGGCAATGGTTTTTTCAATGCCGGCAAAGGACAGCATGTCGGCATCACGGAGCACAGGCACGACGAGGCCTTTGTCGGTGCCGACGGCCACGCCAACGTGGTAGTAATTCTTGTAGACAATGTCCTCGCCGTCAATCTCGGCGTTGACGGTGGGAACATCTTTGAGCGCCTGCACGGCAGCCTTCACGAAGAAGCTCATGAAACCCAGTTTCACGCCATGCTTTTTCTCGAACACGTCCTTGTAGTTGTTGCGCAATGCCATGACGGCCGTCATGTCCACCTCGTTGAAGGTGGTAAGCATGGCGGCGGTGTTCTGGGCCTCTTTCAAGCGCCGCGCGATGGTGGCGCGGAGGCGTGACATCTTCACGCGTTCTTCACTACCCTGGGAGACGCGTGGAACTGAGGGTGGTGGAACAGCAACAGGTGCAGGAAACGTTGCAGCTGGGGCCTTGGCGAGTTGCTCAATCACATCACCCTTGGTGATGCGACCATCCTTGCCGCTGCCTGGAATGGTGGCGGGGTTGAGATTGTTTTCGACGACGGCCTTACGCACGGCGGGTGACAACGTCTGTTCGGTTGGTTTGGTCGCGGGCATCACAGGTGCGGCAACTTGCGGCTTGGGAGCCGGAGCGGATACCGCACCTTCAGCGATGGAGCCAAGCAAAGCACCAACATTCACAGTGGAACCAGCGGCGGCGACGATTTTTTCGAGCCTGCCGGAGGCAGGGGCAGGCACTTCCACGGCCACCTTGTCGGTTTCGAGTTCGACCAGGGGCTCATCGGCCTTCACGGCATCACCCTCGTTCTTGAACCACTTGGCAATGGTGGCTTCGACAACACTTTCACCCAAGGCGGGAACTTTGATTTCAATGCTCATGGCGGATACCTTTGAAAGGGGGACTGTCAGGACAGGGCTTCATCAAGGAACACTTTGAGTTCCCTGAGGTGGCGGCTCATCAGGCCGGTTGCGGTGGCGGCCGACGAGGGCCGGCCGACATAGCGGGGCCTTGTGTGCTTGGCCCTGATGAATTCAAGGGCGCGCTCAATGCCCGGCTGCACGAAGGACCAGGAGCCCATGTTTTGCGGCTCTTCCTGGCACCAGTAAACTTCTGCCTTTTTGAAACGTGCCAATTCCTGGGCCAACACTTTGTGCGGCCAGGGATAAAGTTGCTCGATGCGCATCAGGTAGATGTCGGTGAGCCCGCGCTTCTCGCGTTCCTCGTAAAGATCATAATAGACCTTGCCGCTGCACAGGATGATGCGGCGCATCTTGTCATCCTTGACGAGCTTGATCTTCTCGCCCTCGTAGAGCTGGGCGTCATCCCAGAGAATGCGGTGGAAGCTCGTGCCCTCGCCCATTTCCTCAAGCCGCGACACAGCACGCTTGTGGCGTAACAGCGATTTCGGCGTCATGATAACGAGGGGTTTTCTGAAGTCGCGCTTCAACTGGCGGCGGAGAATGTGGAAATAATTTGCGGGCGTGGTGCAATTAGCCACTTGCATGTTGTCCTCGGCGCACATTTGCAGGAAGCGCTCGAGCCTGGCCGAGGAATGTTCCGGGCCCTGGCCTTCATAGCCATGCGGCAACAGGCAGACGAGGCCCGACATGCGCAGCCACTTGCGTTCCCCCGATGACAGGAACTGGTCAAAGATTACCTGGGCACCATTGGCGAAGTCGCCGAATTGTGCTTCCCACAGCACCAGCGCGTTGGGCTCGGCAAGGGAATAGCCATATTTGAAGCCCAGCACCGCCTCCTCCGAGAGCATGGAATTGATGACTTCG
>JANNFZ010000455.1:0-4115 GCA_031380375.1 Hyphomicrobiales bacterium | reverse complement strand
GCGTGGCGGTATCGTCGACGATGACGCGTTGATCGCCGCACTCACGTCTGGCCACATCGCGGCGGCGGGGCTTGATGTCTTTGCCAATGAGCCCAATCTCGATCCGCGCTATCGTGATCTTGAGAATGTCTTTCTCTTGCCCCATCTCGGCAGCGCCACTTTGAACACCCGCACCAACATGGGCTTGCGGGCCTATGAGAATATCAGGGCCTTCGCCGCCGGCCAAAAACCCCGTGACCAATTCAACTGAGGATAAACCATGCCATCACCGGAACGCCGCCTGAAAGAACTGGGCCTCACATTGCCCAAGCCCGCCAAGCCCGTGGCCAATTATGTGGGCTTCGTTCGAACCGGCAATTTGATTTACGTCTCGGGACAGGTGCCCGTGGCCGACGGCAAGGTCATGGTCACGGGGCTTTTGGGCCGCGATGTTTCGGTTGAGGAAGGGGCAAAGGCGGCGCGCCAATGCGCCATCAACATCATCGCGCAATTGAACGAAGCCGTTGCAGGCGATCTCACGCGTATTGCCCGCATCGTCAAGCTCACGGGTTTCGTGGCCTGTGTGCCGGAGTTCACCGATCAGCCCAAGGTGATCAATGGCGCTTCTGACCTGTTCGGCGAAGTATTTGGCGACCGGGGCAAGCATGCCCGTGCCGCCGTCGGTGTTTCAGCGTTGCCGCTCAATTCCGCCGTGGAAGTGGAAGCCATCGCCGAGGTTGAATGATGCGCTACTCGCCGCAGCTCCGCGATCTTTCCTGGCTGGTGGCAAGGCCCTTCGCGCACCGGGGCTTTCATGACAAGAGCAAAGGCATCGTCGAGAACACATCATCTGCCTTTGCTGCCGCCATGTACAACAACTACGCAATTGAATGCGACCTGCAAATGTCGGCTGATGGTGAGGCCATGGTTTTTCATGACGACAGGCTTGAACACGTCATGACCACGGCAGGTTTGGTCAGAGACCACACGCGCCACGAATTGCAAACCATGACCTATCGCGTGGGCCACGACCGCATGCAGACACTGGGCGGGATGCTGGATCAGGTTGCCGGCAAGGTGACACTGCTCATTGAACTCAAGGGCCGGTTTGACGGTGACCAGACACTGGCCTTGCGCACGCTTGAAGTGCTCGGGTCCTACTCTGGACCTTACGCGCTCATGTCCTACGATCCCGATTTTGTCGCGACCTTTGCAGCCCTTGCGCCGCACACCGTTCGCGGCATCTCGGCAGACAGAATAGACGACAAGGAGTATCAGGCCTTGCCAATGTCGCGACGCCTTGAAATGCGGAATTTCACGCACCTTGAGCGCACGCGGCCGAATTTCGTTTCCTACTACTGGGACGACCTGCCATTTCCCGAGGTGCAACGCATGCGCGCCGCTGGTCTCCCCGTCATCACCTGGACAATCCGCTCGCCCGAACAGGCAGCCAAGGCCCTGCAATATTCCGACCAGATCACTTTCGAAGGCTACGCAGCCTGATGGCAGAGCGTGTGCGCAAACTTGACTCGATTGCCGAGATTGCGCCCGCAACTTGGGACGGCCTGGCCAATCCCGTGAGCGCAGCGTTCAACCCGCTTCTGTCGCACGCCTTTCTGCTGGCACTTGAACAATCAGGCTGCGCATCGGCCAAAACGGGCTGGGCACCAAGCCATTTGGTGCTGGAGGAAGATGGCACCATCACCGGCGCTGTGCCTTGCTACCTCAAGAACAATTCCATGGGTGAATATGTTTTCGACCACGGCTGGGCCGATGCCTTTCACCGGGCGGGCGGCAGCTACTATCCGAAACTGCAAGTCTCGATTCCGTTTTCGCCTGTGACAGGCCCGCGCCTTCTCGCCGCCACGCCCGATAGAAAACGCAAACTCGCAACCGGTTTGGTCAGCCTCACCAAAGCTGTTGGCGCATCGTCCGTGCACATCACGTTTCTGCCGGAAGAAGACTGGCAAGTGCTCGGCGGAAGTGATTTTCTGCAGCGCCAGGACATCCAGTTTCACTGGCATAACAACAACTACGCAAGCTTCGACGGTTTTCTGGCGGGGCTTTCATCGTCAAAGCGCAAGAATATCCGCAAAGAACGCCGGGCCGTCGTGGACAATGGCATCATTTTCGACCACGCGACCGCCGACAGCCTGACCCCGCAACACTGGGACCGCTTCTTTGCCTTCTACATGGACACAGGTGCGCGAAAATGGGGCAGGCCCTATCTTACACGGGGTTTCTTCACGCAAATTCACGACACCATGCGCCAACATATTCTGCTGGTACTCGCAAGGCGCGATGGCCGCATCATTGCCGGGGCCTTGAATTTCATTGGATCAGACCGCCTGTTTGGGCGCAACTGGGGTTGCAGCGAAGACCATCCCTTCCTGCATTTTGAAACCTGCTATTATCAGGCCATCGATTTCGCCATAGCCAGGGGATTGAAAGTGGTTGAGGCCGGCGCGCAAGGTGAGCACAAGCTGGCGCGCGGCTATCTGCCTGTGAAAACCTTCAGCCTGCACCACTTCGCCCACAAGGGGCTGGCCCGGGCCGTCGCCGAATATCTCGAATCCGAACGTGCCGCGATTGACGAGAACAGCCAAGAACTGGCCGGGCATTCCCCCTTCCGACAGGAGACCCCATGACGAGCTATGACTCCACGAACATTTTCGCCAAAATCTTGCGCGGCGAAATCCCCTGCCACAAGATTTTCGAGAACGAGCACTGCCTCGCCTTCATGGATGTGATGCCGATGACTGACGGCCACTGCCTTGTCATCCCCAAAGCCCCGTCGCGGGGATTGCTCGATGCTGACCCTGCGGTTTTGCCGCAGCTCATGGCCGTGGTGCAGAAGCTTGCCCGCGCTGCTGTTGCGGCCATGGCGGCTGACGGTTTCCAAATTCGCCAATACAACGAAGGTGCAGGCGGGCAAACGGTGTTCCACCTGCATTTTCACATCCTGCCAATGAAGGACGGCGTTTCGCTGCGGCCCCACACAGGGCAAATGGCTGATCATGCAGTGCTGGCGAAACAGGCGGAACTCATCCGGGCGGCGTTTTAACTACCCCACCCCTTCCCATCCCCAAAAATTGGAGAGGGGTGAGTCCAACGTTTCACCCCTCCCTCCCGGCGAAAGCCGGGATCACGGGGAGGGGCCGGGGGGTGGGGACCAATGGAAAAAAAATCAGAAAATGATATCCGTGCCATTTACAGCCGATATATTGACGAGGCCCTTGAGCTCGATGGTCATGTCGATCGCTGCGTCCAAATCATTGTTGATGCGCAGGAATGTGCGGTCAAGGGCGTTGTTGGCCGAGTTGACCTGGTGCCAGCCGATCCTTCCTGTGTTCACAAATCCCATGCCAATGCCGTTGAGCACGAACGCGTTGTTGCCAGCGATCGTGGTGTTGGCGTCGATGGCGGCAAGGTGGATCTTGTCCTGGCCATCCACAAAATCAGCAAGGAAATCGCGGGTCGTTGCTGTCAGTCCTGATTCCGCAACAGCGCCATAGATGAAGCGGTCATTACCCGCTTGTCCGAAGAGAATATCCCGGCCAAGGCCACCCTTGATAGTGTCGATTCCAACGTCGCCATAGACCGTGTCGTTGCCAGCGCGCGCGTCGATGATGTCATTGCCGGCCAAACCGAAGATGATGTCCGCATCATTCTCACCGAACAGCCGCGCGTCATGCCCGACGGTGCCGATGATCTGGGCGTCGTTGGCTCCGAGGACCGTGATCTTGAACTGGGCCCCATCGACGACACCGTGTGGATCCTGGATCTGATAGATGATGGTTACGAGAGCCGTTTGCCCAGCCATAAGCGACTGGAACGCCTTGCCGAATGTGGCCAGGATCGAGTCCTTGGCTGTCAGAGTGTTGTTGAGGAAATTGACCCGCTGAATGCTGACATCCGAAATATTGAGGAAGGGCGAGAAGGCGCTGGCAACCGACAGAACCGAGTTTCCGGCTAGCGTAAGGGCTACGGCTTCATCGACGCGGGAGGGGCCGCCATGGTCGGGGTCAAAATCATTGCCCGTGACCTTGTACTTCAGGGACGAAATGTTTTCAGACATGTTAACGAGATCAGTCGCGGCTACCGGAGCATCGTTGGCTCCGTTGACTTTGTAGGTC
>JANNFZ010000419.1:0-11969 GCA_031380375.1 Hyphomicrobiales bacterium | reverse complement strand
CGACAACCACCTGCCGGAAATCCTGAACTCGCTGGAGACCACCAATGGTGGCAACCGGCTGGTGCTGGAAGTCGCCCAGCATCTCGGCGAACAGACGGTGCGCACCATCGCCATGGACTCGACCGAAGGCCTGGTGCGCGGCCAGGCGGTCGTCAACACCGGCGACACGATCTCCGTGCCGGTCGGCGAGGAAACCCTGGGCCGCATCATGAACGTGATCGGCGAACCCATCGACGAGGCCGGCCCGATCAAGACCAAGCTCCGCCGTCCCATTCATGCCCCCGCCCCTGAATTCACCGAACAATCGACGGAAGCAGAAATTCTGGTGACCGGCATCAAGGTCGTCGATCTTCTCGCTCCTTACGCCAAGGGCGGCAAGATCGGCTTGTTCGGTGGTGCCGGTGTGGGCAAGACGGTGCTCATCCAGGAACTCATCAACAACATCGCCAAGACCCATGGCGGCTACTCGGTGTTTGCCGGCGTCGGCGAACGCACCCGCGAGGGCAACGACCTCTATCACGAATTCATCGAATCCAAGGTCAACGCCGATCCGCACAATCCCGATCCAAACGTCAAGTCGAAATGCGCCCTGATTTTCGGCCAGATGAACGAGCCGCCGGGTGCGCGCATGCGTGTGGCACTCTCAGGGTTGACGGTTGCCGAGCATTTCCGCGATGAAGGCCAGGACGTGTTGTTCTTCATCGACAACATTTTCCGCTTCACGCAGGCCGGTTCCGAAGTGTCAGCGCTGTTGGGCCGCATTCCCTCGGCCGTCGGTTATCAGCCGACATTGGCCACCGACATGGGTGCGCTCCAGGAACGCATCACCACCACGACCAAGGGTTCGATCACCTCAGTGCAGGCGATTTACGTGCCCGCCGACGACTTGACCGATCCAGCGCCTGCCACATCTTTTGCCCACTTGGACGCCACCACAACGCTGTCGCGCTCGATCGCCGAAAAGGGCATCTATCCTGCCGTTGATCCGCTTGATTCCACGTCACGCATGTTGTCGCCGGCGATTGTCGGCGAAGAGCATTATGCGGTGGCCCGCCAGGTGCAGCAAATCCTGCAGCGCTACAAGGCGCTTCAGGACATCATCGCCATTCTCGGCATGGACGAGCTTTCGGAAGAAGACAAGATCGCCGTGGCGCGGGCTAGGAAGATCGAGCGCTTCCTGTCACAACCCTTCGACGTCGCAGCCGTGTTCACAGGCTCCCCTGGTGTGCAGGTGAAGCTCGAAGACACGATCAAGGGCTTCAAGGGACTGTGCAACGGCGACTATGACCATCTGCCGGAGCCCGCCTTCTACATGGTGGGCACCATCGAAGAAGCCGTGGCCAAGGCCAAGAAAATGGCCGCCGACGCGGCGTAAGGATCAGCCATGGCATTGCATTTTGAACTTGTCTCTCCGGCCCGGCTCTTGTTCTCAGGCGATGTAGCGTCGGTTGCCATTCCGGGCTCGGAAGGCGACATGATGATTTTGCCGGGCCATGCCCCGGTGCTTTCAACACTAAAGCCCGGTGTCGTCGTGGTGGCGCGCGATGGCGGTGCACCTGAAAAAATGTTTGTGCGCGGCGGCTTTGCCGAAGTGAACGCCCAAGGCCTGACGGTTTTGGCTGAAGTTGCCATTCCCCTGGCCGATCTTGACCAGGCGGCACTTGCCCAACAGATCAAGAATGCCGAGGAAGACGTGGCCGACGCCAAGAGCGACTCGGTTCGCGCCAAGGCGGTTGAGGCGCTTGATCATTTGCGGTCGCTCGCAGCGGCGATGTAGATCGCCCGACATTGTGAGAAGGTCAAAACCCGCCCGAAAGGCGGGTTTTTGTTGGCCTGTTTACATCAAAATTTGATTGTCGCACACATTAAACATTGATTGCTTTACATCTTTACATCACTCATTGTTATCGCCAAACATCCTTCAACAGCCCACCGTCTCTGGAGGACGCGCCATGAACATGATCAGCCCGCAAGGTTTTGACGAAGCCATGATCCGCGCCCAACTGGCCAGGCTTGGCCTGCGCTGGGTCAATTGCATCTCGTGGAACGAAGGGGTCGCCGCCCTTTACCAGCAGGCTATCGCCCGCAGTGAAGTTGAAGTGTCGGCCTCGGGCGCGTTGGTCGCCTCGACCGGCACCCATCCGGGCCGCAGCCCCAAAGACAAGTTCATCGTCAGGAACCAGGCCTCGGAATCTTCCGTGTGGTGGGAAACCACCGCAGGTCTGTCGCAAGGCCAGTTCGACCTCCTCAAGGCCGACATGATGGCCCATGCGCGCTTGAAGAGCCTGTTCGTGCAGGATCTGGCCGCCGGTGCAGAACCCCGCCACCAGATGCCTGTCCGGGTCATCACCGAACAGGCCTGGCAGGCCCTGTTCATCCGGCATTTGTTGCTGCAACCTGAAAACCCGACCGCACCCGAACTCACAATTCTCTGCCTGCCAAGCTTCAACGCGGACCCCACGCGTCACGGCACACGCAGCGAAACCGTCATTGCGCTCGATTTGGAACAGGGTCTCGTCCTCATCGGTGGCACCAACTACGCTGGTGAAATCAAGAAGGCGGTGTTCACTGTCATGAACCACAGGCTGCCGGCGCAAGGTGTCATGCCCATGCACTGCTCCGCCAATGCGGGGCGCGACGGCGACACGGCGATTTTCTTTGGCCTTTCCGGCACCGGCAAGACCACGCTGTCAACCGATCCCGCCCGCGCACTCATTGGTGACGACGAACATGGCTGGTCAGAGGCCGGTGTGTTCAACATCGAAGGCGGCTGCTATGCCAAGGCCATCAATCTTTCGGCGGAAAGTGAACCGGAAATTTTTGCCGCCGCGACCCGCTTTGGAAGCGTTCTTGAAAATGTGACACTTGATGAAAGCCGCGTGCCCGATTTCGCCGATGCCACGGCCACCGAAAATACCAGGGCGGCCTATGATCTTGCCGCACTCGGCAATGTGAAGCGTGACGGCAGGGGGCCCGCACCTTCCGCCATCATCATGCTGACGGCTGACGCCTTTGGCGTGTTGCCGCCGATCGCCAGGCTTTCAGCCGATGAAGCGATGATGCATTTCATGTCGGGCTATACCGCCAAGCTCGCCGGCACCGAGCGTGGCGTCAAGGAACCACAGGCGACATTTTCCACGTGTTTTGGCGCGCCATTTCTGACGCGGCATCCGTCCGTGTACGGAGAAATGTTGCGGTGCCTCATGGCAAAGCACAAGGTGCCCTGCTATCTGATCAACACCGGCTGGACCGGCGGTGCCTATGGCGTTGGAAAACGTTTTCCCCTTGCTGTGACGCGGAAGCTGGTGACGGCGGCCCTGTCAGGGGCGATCGATGCGGCACCGCTGCGCACAGATGCCAATTTCGGATTTGCCGTTCCGGTGCGCCTGCCTGGAATCCCCGAGGAAATGCTCGACCCGCGCAAGGGCTGGGCTGATGGCACCGCCTATGACAAGGCGGCGGGTCATTTAAAATCTTTGTTCGAAAAGAACTTCGAAAAATTTCAACCGGTTGCGACGCGTCTTGCGGCGGAATGAGAGAGGTCAGGGCGGGTCCAGTCGATGAGACGGCCCGCTGCTGCCCAACCAACGAAGGCAACGCCTGCGCCCACATAGGCATCAATGGCATAGTGCCAGCCGAGGTGCACCGAGCCGATGATGATGAGGCTTGCAAACAGCGTCAGTCCCCAGGCGAGCCAGCGCTTGCCAGAGGCAAAGCCGAGAATGGCAAAGAGCACTGACGTGCCGACATGCATGGAGGGCATTGCCGAAATGCCGTTCACCAGGCCGGTGCCGGTTTCATAGTTCCGCCACAGCTCATCCATCACGGCCAGCGACCAGATGCTGTGCTGCTGGTTTGCCAGTTGCAGCCACTGCATGAGCGGCATGAAGGGATCGGGGCCTGTTATCAACTTGCCGTAGAAGCAGGGCCCCACCGATGAAAAGACTGTGCCCATGATGCAGGTGCCGAGGAACCAGGTCAGCGTGAAACCCAACAGGAATTGCAAGCGCAATTTTGAATCCTGTGCCGCAAAGCCCTGCCAGAACCACAGGCAGAACATCACGGCAAACCAGATATTGTAGTTCACATTCAACAGATAGGTGATGAGCGGCACATTGAGGAAGGACAGAAGCTCAAAGGGGTGGTGACCAAAATGCAAGGCCTGGTCCCAGATCATGAGGGTCTGGTCCCAACTGAAGGCATGGGCAGTGGGAATCGCCTTTTTGATGAAAGTGTAGCCGACCATATAGAGGCTCATGAAGATGACGGCATGGACGGCGTTGGAAATGCGTTGGGGGGCCAGATAGTCATCGCGCAACTTGGCACCGAGTGCCGCTGCAACGCTGCCGTCATAGCCGCTGCGCGCCAGTTTCACCATATGCAGCAGCAGTCCCGCCAGCATCAAAATCGCCAGGATCAGCAATACGGGCCCGGAAAAAATCATCACCATCTGGAAATCAAAGGGCAGGGCGAGCCACCAGGCTTCGGCGAGGGCGGTTGCCATCACGACCGCTGCAAAGACATAGAGAATGAGATTCTGCCGGAAACCCAGGAGGACGGCATGGAGAATGTCGGCCAGGCGGGCGCGGACAGGGGCAATCGCTTCGGCAGTCATGTCGGACGTCATGGGCGGGCCCTCGTTCTGCGCCGAAGTCATAGGGCCATGTGCTTAAAGAGATATTGCAGTGATCAGATGCACCCGATATAGCTTAGAACAGTTCTAAGAAAGATATCATGAAGAGTTTCTCCGATCTCAGTGAGCAGGAAACGCTCGCCCTTGCCATTTCCAGCGAGGAGGACGACGCCAGAGCCTATATCGGTTTCGCCAATGCCCTGATGGAGCGCTATCCGGCCTCGGCCAAGGTCTTTCTCGACATGGCGGAAGAAGAACATGGCCACAAGGCAGCACTGACCAAGCTCTATCTGAAGAAATTCGGTGACTATATCCCGCTCATCCGGCGCGCCGACATCAACGGCTTTGTGAAGCACAAACCGGCCTGGACCCTGTCGCAACTTGGCATTGAGGCCATGCGCAAGCGCGCTGAAGTGGTCGAGTTTGAGAATTACCGTTTCTACACGCAAGCCGCCGAGCGTTCCGCCGACCCCCACGTGAAAGACCTGCTCAGGAAATTGGCCGAAGCCGAAAAGGGCCATGAGTCGCTTGCTGCAAAGCTCGGGCTCGCCCATGTGACGGCGGACGCCAAGATCGACGAGAAGGAAGCCGAACGCCGGCTGTTTCTCCTGCAAGTGATCCAGCCGGGACTTGTGGGACTCATGGATGGATCGGTCTCGACGCTGGCACCGTTGTTTGCCGCGGCCTTCGCCACCGGCAATACCTGGGAGACATTTCTGGTCGGTACTGCGGCTTCGATTGGCGCCGGCATTTCCATGGGCCTTGCCGAAGGCCTTTCCGATGATGGCAAGTTGACAGGGCGCGGCCATCCACTGATCCGGGGGCTTGCCGCGGGGGTCATGACGGCGGTCGGCGGCATGGGGCACGCGCTGCCTTATTTGATTCCTGATTTTTACACGGCGACTTGGCTGGCGGTTGTGGTGGTGTTTTGCGAACTCTGGGCGATCTCGTGGATTCGCTACAAATACATGGACACGCCATTCCTCAAGGCGGCGTTTCAAATCGCCGTCGGCGGCTTTCTCGTCTTCCTCACCGGCATGCTGATCGGCAGTGCGTAGAGCATCATACTACAGTTTCTCAACCTTCTCCCCTTGTGGGAGAAGGTGGCGCGAAGCGCCGGAAGAGGGGGCGCAGTTCCACAATACCCCTCTCCCGTCAGCCTTCGGCTGACACCCTCTCCCACAAGGGGCGAGGGTCAAAACTTCTGCTGTTCACGCATGATCTCAACCCGCGTCGTATGGTCCTTCAAGCCCCAAGGCCCTCAACCTTGTTTGTAAAAGATTTGCTGCCTTAAGCAGGTTTGCGCCATGGCGCGTAATTTGCAAACTGATCTGGTCGAACTGTGATGACGCGTCGAGTCCTGCAAGAATGGCAGACACGTCCTCCGCAAGCGCCCTGACTTCGCGAAGCGCGTTCTTGTCCGCGACGGCTGCTACCAAAACATTGCGCGTCACGCGACCCACGCCCTTCACCGTCGTCGGCCCGGCATTGACATGGCCTTGCGGCAGATCACCTTTGAGATTGCTCACGCGCTTGAATTGTATGAGGTCAAAAATCTGGTCGACGGCCTGTTTGGCACCTTCAACGCGCGAGTGATGTTCGGTGTCAGCGGCGGCATGGGGCAGAAGTTCGACACGGCCCTTGTATTTTTTGGCGAGCGGCAGATAGGGCAGGAGCGGGCCTGTGAGCTTCTTGCCCATCGTGAAAATATCGGCATCAATGGCCGCATGACGAACCTGGCCCTTGGCCATGGCGCGGTCGAGGGCCTTGGCGTCAACGCACTCGCCGCGGTCGTAGTTCAAGAGCACGGCACCATGATTGAGTTTGGCCAATACCGATGCGCCTATTACCCCTTCATTGGCAAAGCGCTTGGACTTGCCGTCAAAGGGCCCAAGGCCCGTATGCACCGAGATGACGTCGGTACCCGTTGCGGCACCCTCGGCGGTTTCGGCAAATGTGAAGCCTTCCGATTCAATCCATGGGCGATGCCTTGGCCTTGCGTGTACCCTGACTTTCATGCCGAAGATTGACGCAAGGTGTGCGACTTCACGGCCGATGTTGCCATAGCCAATGACGGCAAAAGTCTTTCCTTCCAGCTTCTCGGTCGGAAAATCCTTGAGGTCACGGCCGGTGTCGAAGCGCCCCGCCACGGCGCGCTTGTGCAATTCCGCAACATCAAGGTCGGGCAGAACTTTCAGCAGGGCCTTCATGGCCATTTGCGCCGTGGCACGGCTGTTGAAACTTGGCGTGTTCATCAACACCGCGGTGCCGCCGAGGCCTGTACCTCCACCCCAGCAAGTCGATTGCATGTTGCCGGTGCCCGCACCTATGCGCACGCCACCGGCGGAAAACAGCGCATCCTTGGGCAGGAAGGTCGCCGCTGCGATCACTGCATCATATTGGCCCTTGTCGCTGAGCTTGCGGATTTCGGCTTCGGTCGAAAGTTCGGGACAGTAAAAGAAATGGATGCAAGCCCCCGCATAGGTCTTGACGGTTTTGAGCGGCCCGTCATGGAATTGGCCACCCCTTGCCAAAACATGGGCCTTGACGGCGCTGTGGTCGGGCTTGCCCTTTTTATCCAGTTTCAATCCCACGAGATCAACCACCAGAACCTTGTAGGCACGTGAAGAATTATCCTGCCGCTGGCGGGTTTCGGATTTTTGTGCATGAGAGACCAGATGGCCCGCCTTGTGCAATTCCTCTTCCAGGACCAGGGCCTTGGCGCGCCTGTAACCATAGGCCAGATTTTCAAGCAGTGCGGTCACATCGGCGGTGTCACGAATGCCGCCGATCCATGCGCGATAATCGCCAGGCGTTCCCGGAAAGGCATTGATGTAGCGTGCCACATCCAAACCATCGACATGTGTGCCGTCGGGATGGGTCATGCCTTCGACGCCCAAATATTGCTTGGAGCGGGCGATGATGCGGGCGTGGATCGATGGATCGGTGATCTCGGGATCTTGGACGCGCAAGAGTGTGACGGCAGCGCCGCGCCGTTCCGGTTCGGCGACGCCCAGTTGCAGCAGCGACTGCTTGCCGATCCACGCATCAACGGCATCACGGTTGGCGGTCGAGCGGGCATTCATGACGGAGACAGGCCCGATCATTTTTGCCACGCGCTGCAGGCCAAAGGTTGTTTCGGCAAAGGCCAGCGTCGAGAATGTGTTGATGACACCGCCCAGCATCTTGTCGGTCGCCGGATCATAAAAGGGACCGATCGCGACGCTGCGTTCACCGGTCAAGGGTTTCCGCTGGTCGAGCGGGGTCGCCAGTTTCAACTGGCGGGGAATGGCGGCAATCGGTGACTTGGCGTTTTGCTCCACCAGGCCCAAGGCTTGCGGCGTGAATGACATGACAAAATAACCGGAGATGCCGCCAATGGCTTTCTGGAAGGGCGTGAAGAAGCAGCATTTCGCCGTCACTTCGCGCACCATCGCCTCGCCCCAAGGCATGGCGCCAAGCAACGACGTTGCATCAAGCATGGCGTGATGGTTTTCCGGATTGCGGCCGATCCAGTCGAGCAGGTTGCGGATTTCCTGCTTGGTGTAGGTTGTGGCACCGGTCGTCTCATGGCCTACGCCAAACACCAGCTTCACGCCCATTGCTTCAAGCGTGGCGGCATCGGGGATGGCACCTTCACTCTCGGAAAAATGCAGGCGTTGCTCATCGCCTGATTTCGACAGGCGCATGAGTTCGACAAGCTGTGCACCCCAGGACTGGCGGAAAAAGCCGCCGGCATTCGCCTCAGGCGTTTCAGGCTTTGGCGTATCGACATAGATGGCTTGGCTTTGATCGCCGCCACTGATCAGATGAAGTGCTGCAACGGTAAAGCCTGAGTGCCCGCCGCCCAGTCCCACGGCCATGCGGTTTTCCTTTGGAAAGCCGAAATAGCCGTGAATTTCCCGCATCATGTCATGGATGAATTTGTCAGCTGGGTACCCCCGGTGCATGGAGCGGGCGATTTCCGATGCCGTATAAGGGCCGATGTCTTCGCCCTTGTCGTTGCGTTTGCGGTAGTTTTCCTCAAGCCAGTGCTCGAAGGCAAAGCGGTTGCGCCGCGCATCGACTTCATCGGCTGCACAATCGGTGATAGGTCCAACGCCAAAGAAGGGATTGGAGGGCCGTGGTGGTGCAGCACCTTCCCCAGCCGCACAGGCGGCCCGGTACCGGGCTTTCAAGGCATCGATGGACGGCATGGTGTTTCCCGCTGAGGCAATGGCAGTGCTTTCTTGATGGACGCTCGCCACGCACTACAACAGTCCGGGGCCGCACACCTCAAGACAAAATCCGACATTCCCTCATTTATTGCATGTCCCGCCAAACCGTCAGGCGGCCTCGCGCATGGCTCCAGGACCGGGAATGGCGCCTTTGGGGCATTTGCCGGCAATGATCATGCCCAGCACTTCGTCGTGGTCAACATCAGTGGTCCGCGCCGTGCCCACGACCTTGCCGTTTTTCATGACGCAGAGCCGGTCGGCCAGATCAAACACATCATGCAAGTCATGGCTGATCAGGAAAATGCCAATGCCTTCGGCCTTCAACTGCTTGATCAACTCACCCACTTGGGCGGTCTCCTGGGGACCAAGGGCCGCCGTCGGTTCATCCATGATCAGAATGCGGGCATTGAAATGAATGGCGCGGGCAATGGCCACGGATTGCCTTTGGCCGCCGGAGAGCTTCGACACCGGTTCCTTGAAGCGGCGGAAGTTGGGATTGAGCCTGTGCATGACCTTGCGGGTTTCAGCCTCCATCGCCACGTCATCGAGGGTGCCGAAAGCCGACTTCAATTCGCGGCCGAGATAGAGATTGGCGGCAGCATCGACATTGTCGGCCAGCGCCAGCGTCTGGTAGATGGTCTCAATGCCAAGTGCTTTGGCGTCGCGCGGATTGCTGATCCCCACTTCATCGCCGTTGATGAAAATTTTCCCCGCATCACGTTTGTAAGCGCCGGAGAGAACCTTGATCAGCGTCGACTTGCCAGCCCCGTTGTGGCCGAGCAGGCCCATGACTTCACCTGGATAGAGATCAACGCTGGCATGATCGACGGCCTTGATGCCGCCGAAGGCAATCGAGATGTCGCGCATCTCAATGAGCGGCGTGCCGCGTTCTTTCGTGGCGGCATGGGGTTCCCGCCCTTTCACGGCTTTGGGTGTTTCGTGGGTTTCGGGGGCCTTGGCCATTTTCGAAACAGCCGGTTTTTTTGCTTTTGCCATTTGGATGTCCCTTTACTTCACGCGGCGGGAATAGAGTTGGTCAAGCCATACGGCGAGCACCAGCACAACGCCGACGACGATGTTCTGGAATGCCGCAGGCAAGTTGAGCAGCGACATGCCTGAAATAATGGATTGCATCATCAAGGCACCGAGCATGGCACCGTAGATCGTGCCTACGCCACCGGCCAATGACGTGCCGCCGATCACCGTTGCGGCGATGACATAGAGTTCGTTGAGACCGCCCAGCGCGTTGGTGGCGGCGTTGAGGCGGGCTGAGGAGACGATGGACGAAATACCGACCAGCGTTCCCATAAGAGCGAAGACCTTGACGATCATCAGTTTGGTGTTGATGCCCGCCAGTTCGGCAGCTTCCGGATTGCCGCCAATGGCATAGACATAGCGGCCAAACTGCGTGCGGGTGGCAAGGAACGTCATGAGCAGCCCGACGACCATGGCGATCAACACAGGCACTGAATAGCCGGTGTAGTAGACAAGGCCATCGACACAGCGCACCACCTTTTCGGCAGCCATACAGACAGCACTGCCATCGGTGTTCTCAATGCCCTGCGGGATGACGACACCATTGGCCTTGGCATAGTTCTCGATGAGCTTGAACGGCCACGGGTATGAGGTCATGACCGCGGTTGTGCCGAGCACGGCAGCACTGCCGAGGACGGCCAGAAAAACCTCAGCCCACACGGGCCGCAGGGGAAAGTTGAAGCGCAGGCGTTGGCGGCGGCCATTGGCAATGCCGAATACAATCGTCGCGCAGACGATGGCGGCCAACAGCCAGCTCCAGAAGGGTCCGAGCCAGCTGATCGGAATGCCACCGCCGAAAATCTCGTAGGTCTTGTCCATGGGGGCCACGGTTTCACCCTTGGCCAGATAGAAAGCGAGGCCGCTGTAGGCGAGCAGGCCGCCAAGCGTCACGATAAACGCCGGAATTTTCGCGTAAGCTGTAATAAGGCCATTGAATGCGCCAACCAGCGTGCCAATCGCAACGCAGAAGATGACAGCAATGATCCAGATGGCCGGATGGCCGACGCCGAGCACCGGCACCAGCTTGAACACCTGAAGCACCGCACCCGCAACGGCGACGAGGCTCAACATTGATCCAACCGACAGGTCGAGCTGGCGCATGACAATAAGCAGAACCATGCCTGTCGACATGATGGCAATGGATGAGGTCTGGACAAGCAGTGTCCACAAATTTCGCGGGGTCAGGAATGAACCGCCAAGAAGCCCGCCGAAATTTCCGCGCAATATGCCACTGGCGATATCGAAGACGCACCAGATCAGCACCAGTGCCGCCAGCATTCCCAACATGCGGGCGTCGATTTCCGTGGACCGGAAAAACCGTTTGACCGGGCCCTCGGTCTGCAGGGCCGGGCTTTGGCTGGTGGAAGGCGTGTCGGTCATGGCCGTCTCCAAATGATCCATCTTCTACTTAAAGAAAAGCCGCACCACTTTTGCAAGTGGCGCGGCCCATTATTTCATCATATTCAGGAAATTAGCAACCCGTGGCCATGCCAGCGGCCACGCCTGCACAGGCCTGGTCCTTGGTGATGTGGCCGGCATCAATGGCGACATTGATGTTGGCCTTGGTGATCGGCGTCGGGGCAAGCAGGATGGAGTTCATTTCCACGCCCTTCTTGCCGCCAGAGAACTTGGCAACACCGGCAATCGCGTCCATAGCCGTGCCGTCGGCAAGCGCATTGGCGGCTTCACCTGCCACTTTGCCGAGATCCGCGGCATTCTTCCAAACGGAAACCGTCTGGGTGCCGAGGGCGACGCGGTTGATGGCCGCTAAGTCACCGTCCTGGCCACCGACCGGAATGCCGGCCATGCCTTGAGCGGTCAAAGCAGCAACGACGCCCGAGGCCATGCCGTCGTTTTCAGAGAGGACAGCGTCAATTTTGTTGCCGTTGGAAGTCAGACATTGCTCCATGTTCTTCTGGGCATTGGCTGGGTTCCAAGCGTCGGTGAAGGTTTCGCAGACATTCTTGATCTTGCCACTGTCGAGGCCTTCCTTCAGAACTTCCATCATGCCCTGGAACAGGAATGTGGCGTTCGGATCGCCCTTGTCACCCTTGATGAAGGCATAGTTGCCTTCGGGCTTCGCC
>JANNFZ010000335.1:0-1697 GCA_031380375.1 Hyphomicrobiales bacterium | reverse complement strand
CAATGTTACGCCCGTAAATGATGCACCAAGCAACGTCACGATTACTTCTACCAACGTCGCGGAATTCCGGGCGACAAACACCCTCGTCGGCACGTTGAGCACAGTGGACGCCGACCCAGGCAGCAGCTTCAGCTACACCTTGCTCAACAATGCGGGTGGCCGCTTCCTCATTGCCGGCAACCAGTTGCGCGTGAACAACGGATTGCTTTGTGATTTCGAACAGGATGCAACGCACACAGTCCAGGTGCGCGCGACGGACAATGGAGGTGCAAGCTTCATCAAAGATTTCAACCTCACGCTTGCCAATGTGAACCCGGAAGTCATCACCGGGAACTCTGCGGCCAATGTGTTTTGGGGAGGTGCTTTGGCCGACAATTTCAACGGCGCTGGCGGCAATGATGTGCTCAAGGGCTTCAACGGCAATGATGTGTTGAATGGCGGACTTGGCATTGACACGCTGACGGGTGGACTGAACAACGACATCTTTGTGTTCAACACGGCGCTGAGTTCGGCTTTGAACAAGGACACGATCACCGATTTCAACGTGGCAAATGACTCGATCCGGATGGAGAACGCCATCTTCACCAAGGTGATCCAGGCCAGTTCGGCGGCAGGCGTACCACTTCTTGCCAAATACTATTGGGAATCCAATACAGGTGCTGCCCATGATGCCGACGACCGCATCATCTACAACACTTTGACTGGCATCCTGACCTATGACTCGAACGGCAATGCCGCGGGTGGTGCCACCCAATTCGCGGTGCTCACCGGCCATCCCGACATCTCTCAGGCCGATTTTCTGGTGATATGACCGCCGTTAACCATTCTTAACACTTTACTAACGACCTGTATCATTGCAGGATTGCGCCTGGATGTGGCGTCCGTTTTGTCTGGTGTTGTCATGAAACATATTGTCTATCCAACCCTCGCTGCTGCCTTTGCAGTTGTGGTTTTTGCATCAAGTGCATCGGCGTCTACCGTATCCAGTTGCCGCAGTTTTGCCGAAGCCGCCGCCGATGAATGGGCAGAAGGCAAAATCGTCCCCGCAAGTGAATCATCCAAGTCCGATGAGAACCACTACATCTTCATTTCCTACGGAAAGAAATTTGTCGTGCAGCGCCGCAAGCTCACCGGCCAGGTGATCTATCGCGGCGATGGTGAACTGGCCCGCCAGCGCACCGAGGTTTACCACGAGGAACTGAACCGCTGCCTCGATGGCCACAACCTTCCGCTGACCGACGACTGACAGCAGGCTCAAGCGGCCTATTCGACCATCGTGAAAGGCATTGAGAAAGACGCCGACTTTGGCGAGTTCAGGTCATTGACCGTGGTGATCACCACATATTCACCGAGGGGCAAGCCAGAAAAATCATAGGTGATCTTGCCCATGAACTCCTTGTTGGCCACCCGGCTGCGAAGGGTCAGGTTGGCGAAGCCCTGCTGCTTGTGCAGGCTTTCGCCGGCCATTGAGGTGATTTCGAAATCAAGCTTCATGTCGATGATATTGATGTCGCCGTCATGGCCGTAGCCAAAGCCCATGGGCTCGAAATAGATGACCAGAGGGTCCTTCAGTTTGAACGATGAATTGTCGCGGATATCGTAGATGCCAAAGCCCTGCGGATCGGAAGCTACAAACAGGACTTTGCCGAAGCTCATTGGCACCTGGGACCAGATCGCTTCCCGCGCATCCTCGATTG
>JANNFZ010000232.1:0-1583 GCA_031380375.1 Hyphomicrobiales bacterium | reverse complement strand
ATCTGGTTGGCCCACACGGCCTTCGGGCTTCCCTTCGCCATCTATCTGCTCCGCAGTTACATCGCAGGCCTGCCACGTGACCTGATTGAATCAGCACAAGTTGACGGTGCCAATGACTTCAAGATTTTTCTGCGTATCGTTCTGCCGCTGTGCTTTCCGGCACTGGCGTCCTTCGCCATCTTCCAGTTCCTCTGGGTTTGGAATGACTTGCTGGTCGCCATCGTGTTTCTGGGTTCCGGTGCAGACCAACTCGTGCTCACAGGCAAGCTCAATGGCCTGCTTGGTTCACGCGGCGGCAACTGGGAAATTCTCACTGCTTCGGCATTCATTACCATCATTGTGCCGCTGACTGTGTTCTTCGCATTGCAACGTTATTTCGTACGCGGCCTTTTGGCCGGTTCAGTAAAGGGAGGCTGACCCATGGCCAATATCAAACTCACCAACCTCAACAAATCCTATGGCACGGTCCATATCCTCAAGGATGTGAACCTTGACATACCCAAGGGCGAGTTCGTGGTCTTCGTCGGCCCGTCGGGCTGTGGCAAGTCCACGCTGCTCCGTTCAATCTGCGGACTCGAGAATATTTCCTCGGGCACGCTTGAGATCGACAATGCCGTGGTCAACGAGGTGCCGCCTTCAAAGCGCGGCATCGCCATGGTGTTCCAGTCCTATGCGCTTTACCCGCACATGAGTGTCTATGAGAACATAAGCTTCGCGCTGGAAAACCAGGGCCTCGACCGCGCCACCATCAAGCAGAAGGTCGAGAAGGTTGCGGATATGCTGCAACTTACGCCCTATCTGAAGCGTCTGCCCAAGGCGCTCTCCGGCGGCCAGCGCCAGCGCGTCGCCATCGGCCGCGCCATCGTGCGCGGCGCCAAGGTTTTCCTTTTCGATGAACCGCTGTCCAATCTTGATGCGGCCCTTCGTGTGCAGACACGCATGGAGATCGCCAGGTTGAAGCGCTCCATGCCTGACACCACCATGGTCTATGTGACCCATGACCAGGTGGAAGCCATGACCTTGGCGGATCGCATCGTGGTGTTGCAGGCCGGCCGCATTGAGCAGGTTGGAACGCCGATGGAACTCTACGACCGTCCGGCCAACGTTTTCGTCGCGGGCTTCATCGGTTCTCCCAAGATGAATCTTGTGACCGGCACACCGGCAGCGCGCCTCAAGTGCAAGACCATGGGGGTCAGGCCAGAGCATTTGACAATTGAAACCAAATCAACGGTTGGCGCCATCGCCGGCATTGCCGACTATATGGAAGTCCTGGGCAGCGACAGTTTTGTCTATGTGACGACGGATCAGGGCATGATAACGGCGCGCGAAACCGGAAAGACCAAAATCAAAAAAGGCGACAAGGTCTGGCTGAAACCGGATCCCGCCCATCTCCATCGTTTCGACGAAAACGGACACAGAATAGAGAAGTAAGAATGACCATCCGCACATTGATCTGGCACGAGCACCGCCACGAAAAATCCAACAAGCTGGTGGCCAAGCTCTATCCCGAGGGCATGCACGGCGCCTTGAAGAACGCTTACAAGGGCGACAAGGATTTCGCCGTCGGCCACGCTTTGCTGGAT
>JANNFZ010000093.1:0-20050 GCA_031380375.1 Hyphomicrobiales bacterium | reverse complement strand
GACGATGCGCTCATCACATTGCAAAAAGAATTGCAGACTTATGCCGTGCTGAATGAAGATAAGGGCGAGGCGGGTTTGCAGGCGTGGGGTGAAGTCTTCGTGCCCATGGTGCTCAACATGCCGTTCGGAAAGCTCTCGTTTTTCTCAACCACAACCGCCTTCGGCACACCGACTGACGTTACGCTCTCGGAAATCGCCATCGAGGCGTTTTTCCCTGCGGATGAAGAAACCCGTCAACTGCTGCAGCGCTATCCGTAAAGACGGCATGCGACGCGACGACCTAATTCGACAGCCCGCAGTTCAGGTTCTTCCGCATGGCAGCGTGCCTTCACAGCCGGGCAGCGAGCGGCAAAGCGGCAACCCATTGCACTGCGCCGTGCATCGGGCGGCGTTGCCCCGATCGGCAGGGGTGCCCGGCTCTGGTTCGGATCGGGCGTGGGCACGGCCGCAACGAGTGCTCGCGTTTGGGGGGTGGAGTGGCTACCAGATGATGGCGTCGGTTGGGCCATCCTCAACGATAACGCCAAGATACATGACAATTGTGCGGCCGCAGAGATAGCGGACAAGCGACAGATCATGCGAGATATAGACGGCGGAGAGCGACAGATCTCGGCTTACGTCGCGCAGCAGGTTGAGAATGCCAGCTCGCGCGCTGCACTGTAGAGGTGTGCAAAGTCTGTTGCCAATTATCCTGCTGCGCGAAGTCAGGTCGGTTGTCAGGCAGGGTAAAACATGTTCCTTCCATGAATTTGTGTTGATGCATTAGTCACGGGACGGAGCTGCCCCTGTGCATTGCGTGCAGTTAAACGGCGTGCAATGCCAGGGCGACACCTTGTCCAACACCGACGCACAGGGTTACCAGCGCTGATTTTGAACCGCCCTCCGACAAGCGCCGTGCGGCGGTTGCGGCAATTCGGGCACCCGACATTCCCAGTGGATGCCCAAGACTGATGCCACCGCCCCTGCTGTTCACATGAGGGGCATCGTCAGGCAGTCCCCATGCTCTTGTGCAGGCCAAAACCTGCGCCGCGAAGGCTTCGTTCAACTCAATCACGCCGAAGTCTTTCGCGGCAAGACCTGTGAGCTTGCTGAGCTTTTTGACAGCGGCAATGGGGCCTGTTCCCATGAGGCGCGGCGCAACGCCGGCACTTGCTGCCTTGCCCACACGGGCCAGGGGTGTCAGGCCATGGGCCTTCACTGCGGCGGTTGAGGCAAGAAGAATTGCACAGGCCCCATCATTGATTCCGGATGCATTGCCAGCCGTCACCGAGCCGCCCTTGCGAAAGGGTGCCGGCAGGCTCGCAAGTCTTTCCAGTGTTGTCACGCGGGGGTGTTCATCGGCGGAAACCACAATCGATTCGCCCTTGCTGTCCTGCAGCGTCAGGGGTGCGATGTCGAAAGCATGCCACTTTGGGTCATATTGTGATTGACTGCGCAGGGCAAAAGCATCCTGGTCGGCACGCGCAATGCCAAATTCCGCCGCCACGTTCTCTGCGGTTTCCGGCATGGATTCTATGCCATAGGTTGTTGCAATTCGTTCGTGGGCAAAGCGCCAGCCAATGGTCGTGTCATGGATTTCGGCATTGCGGGAAAACGCACTCTCGGCCTTGGGTATCAC
Source organism: Hyphomicrobiales bacterium (assembly GCA_031380375.1). Taxonomy (GTDB): domain Bacteria; phylum Pseudomonadota; class Alphaproteobacteria; order Rhizobiales; family Aestuariivirgaceae; genus Aestuariivirga. The sequence continues at coordinate 18,432 of JANNFZ010000093.1, read as the reverse complement.
AAATGGTGCCCGGCTCATGCTTTCAACTCCGCCCGCAATCACAAGGTCAGCACTGCCGCAGGCAATGCTGCGGGCGGCGACAATCAAGGCGTCAAGCCCGCTGGCACACAAGCGATTGACGGTGAGTGCGGGAACCCTGTCACCGAGGCGTGAAAGCAACACAGCCATCCGCGCCACATTGCGGTTGTCTTCGCCCGCCTGGTTGGCGCATCCGAAGACCACTTCATCAATGGGCAACTCTTGCTGTTCCAGCACGGCATCAATGACATGGGCTGCAAGATCGTCAGGCCGCACCTTGGCCAGAATGCCGCCATGACGGCCTATCGGCGTGCGTTTGCTGCGACAGATGAATACGTCGTTCATGTCATTGCCTCCAGTGCAGGGGAGAGAAGATAGCGCCCCTTCAGGTGAAGCGGTGCCGTTGCTTCAAGGTTGTTGAGTGTCGCGCGGATGCGGGAAATGCCGTGGATCCGTGCCGCTTCAAAGGGCCCGCGTGGAAAATTCAGGCCGAGTTTCATCGCGGTTTCGATGCCTGCCGCGTCAACGCCGCCTTCGGAAAGAAGGCCTGCCGCTTCATTTGCAAGGGTCGCTTCAATGCGCAAAGCAATGCTTGGCGCATCAACTGGTGCAGCTCCAATTGTTCCGGGAAAGACAAACCCGCGACCGGTCTTGCGGCCAAGATCACCTTTGGCAACTTGGGCTGTCAGCGCATCGAACACATGATACTTGGGGTGCAGGCCCATGCTTGCGGCAAGCCCGCGTGTCGCTGCAAGATTGATGTCAGCGCCAATGAGATCAATCAAGCTGAATGGTCCCAGGCGATAGCCGGCAGCCAGCATCGCCGCATCAATTTCAGTGGCAAGCCGGCCTTCCTCAAGAAGCGCCAATGCCTCGCCATAGTAGGGCCTGGCACAGCGGTTGACGATGAAGCCGGGGCGATCAGCACAGGCAATCACGGTTTTCCCCGCTGCCTCGGTCACCTTCCGAGCCGTGGCGAGGGCATGAGCATCTGTCGCTTCATGGGCAATTAGTTCCACGAGCTTCATCACGGGTGCCGGATTGAAGAAATGCAAACCAAGCACCCGCTTCGGATGCTTCATGCCTGCTGCTATGGCAGCAACGGACAAAGAAGACGTGTTGGTCGCCAGCACGGTGTCAGGAGACACCACTGCTTCCAATGTTGAAAACAGGGCACGTTTAGCTTCCAGCGTCTCAATGATTGCTTCAATGACCAGCGCTGCGCCAACCATGCCATGCGTGTCGTCAACAATGTTGATCCGCGCCAATGTGGCGTCCCGGTCGACGGCGGCAAGTTTGCCCGCTGTCACCCGCTCGCTGAGCATCGCATTGAGGCGGGGAAGGGCGTTTTCGCGCGTCGCCTCAATTGCATCCGTGGCCACAACCTTGAACCCGGCCTGCGCATAAACTTGCACGATGCCAAGCCCCATCATGCCAAGTCCTGCGACGCCAATTGTTGCTGAACCTGTCATTGGCCGGTGAAGTCCGGTTTGCGCTTTGCGCGGAAGGCTGCAATGCCTTCCGCCTTGTCGGCGCTGTCGAGCAATGCTTCGAAGGCATGTCTTTCTGTTGCGAAGGCAAGCGGGCTTTCGTCACCGCAGAGAATGGCATGCTTTGCAGCTTGCAAGGCAAGTGGCGCACGCGCTGCAAGTCTTGCGCAGATCGCCTCGGCTTCAGGTGTCGCAGAACCATCAACCCGCCAACCGGCAATGCCCCAGGCCTCGGCCGTCATGGCATCAATGATTTCACCCGTCATAACCATGCGCATGGCCCGGGCACGACCCGCAAGTGCAAGCAATCTTTGGCCGCCGCCAGCACCCGGAATGAGGCCCAAACTGGTTTCAGGCAATCCAAGCTTCGCAGTACTGCCGACCACCAGAAAATCAGCCATCAATGCCAATTCAAATCCACCGCCCAGGCAAAAACCATCGACAGCGGCGACCAAGGGCTTGGGAAATGCGCGAATGCGGGCCCAAAACCCTTTGCGCGGGTCAACAGCCCCCTCAGCGCTGGTCTTGGCTTCAATCTCGGTGATATCGGCACCGGCGGCAAAATTGCCCTCCGCACCGCAGAGCAAAACGACACGACATGCCGCATCTTCTGCCAACTGGTCCAGCCCGTCGGCCAATCTGGACAACAAGGCTGTGTTGAGGGCATTGCGTGCATTTGGCCTGTTCAGCGTCAGGCGCACCCATCCGGCAAAGGACTCGACAATCAAATCATCCATGCCCCATGATGGCCCATCATCGGGAAATTTCAAGTGAGAAATTTTAAGCTTGAAATTGTTTTGGACTGGTGGCAGGCTGGGGCTGGAATAAACCAAGGGAGACTCGGCCATGAAGGCTTTATGCCTCGGAGGCGGACCGGCTGGACTCTATTTTGCGATTTCCATGAAGTTGCGTGACCCTTCCCATGACGTGACAGTCATTGAACGCAACCGCGCCAACGATACTTTCGGTTGGGGTGTCGTGTTGTCGGACGAAGCTCTGTCGCGCATGCAGAAGAATGATCCCAAGAGCACCGACGCCATTCGCGGAAGTTTCGCCTATTGGGATGACATTGCCGTGGTCCACAGGGGACAGCGCACAGTATCGGGTGGCCATGGCTTTGCCGGCATCGGCCGCAAGGCCATGCTCGTCATCCTGCAACAGCGGGCCCGCGAACTGGGCGTCAACCTGCTTTTTGAGACTGAATTCAAATCCGCCGAGGACTACCGCAAGGACTATGACATTGTTGTCGGCTGCGACGGCATCAATTCACTCGTGCGAAAGGAATATGCCGAGGTGTTCGAGCCGGACATCGATACCAGACGGTGCAAGTTTGTCTGGCTTGGCACCCATCAAAAATTCGATGATGCCTTCACGTTCATCTTCGAGAAAACCGAACACGGCTGGGTCTGGGCGCATGTCTATCAATTTGACACCAACACCGCGACCTTCATCGTCGAGTGCCTGCCGGAGACCTGGGCACGTTGGGGCTTCGAGAATATGTCGAAGGAGGAAACCGTAGCGACCTGCCAGCGCATATTCGCAAAACACCTCGGCGGCCATGACCTGATTTCAAATGCCGCGCACTTGCGTGGATCGGCCGTGTGGATGCAGTTTCCCCGCATCATCTGCGAGCAATGGTATCACAAGAATGTGGTGTTGATGGGCGACGCCGCCGCAACCAGCCATTTTTCGATCGGCTCAGGTTCACGCCTTGCCCTTGATTCAGCCATAGCACTTGCCGACTATCTGCATTCCGAGCCAACATTGGAGCAGGCTTTCCGGCGCTATCAGGATGAACGCCGCGTCGAAGTGCTTCGCATGCAATCGGCGGCGCGCAATTCGCTGGAGTGGTTTGAACAAGTTGAACGCTACCTCGACATGCCGACGGAGCAGTTCGCTTATTCGCTGCTCACCCGCAGCCAACGCATCAGTCATGAAAACCTGCGTCTGCGTGATCCGTCCTGGCTTCGCAAGTCCGAGGATTGGTTCCAGCAACAGTCCGGAGGCATTGAAGGCCGTGTGCCACTGTTTGCGCCATTCAAATTGCGCAACATGAAACTGGTCAATCGCGTGGTAGTGTCTCCCATGGCGCAATACCGGGCCGTCGATGGCTGTCCGGATGATTGGCATTTTGTGCACTATGCCGAACGGGCCAAAGGTGGTGCCGGGCTTGTCTATACTGAAATGACCTGTGTCTCGCCGGAAGGGCGCATTTCGCCTGGTTGCACCGGCCTCTATGCTCCCGAGCATCAAAGGGCCTGGCGGCGTCTCGTCGACTTTGTTCACGCCGAGACCGAAGCGAAAATTTGTTGCCAGATCGGCCATTCCGGCCGCAAGGGTTCCACGCAACTCGGGTGGGAGGAAGACAATGCGCCTTTGCAAGCCGAAAACTGGCCAGTGATGTCGGCTTCGGCAATTGCATGGTCAAACCGCAATCAGGTGCCAAAAGCCATGGATCTTGGAGACATGGGCATGGTGTTGGCGCAGTTCCAGGCATCAACCAAAATGGCGGCCGCCGCCGGCTTTGACATGATTGAGCTTCACGCCGCCCACGGCTATCTTGTTTCGTCATTTATTTCACCGAAGTCGAACCATCGCACCGATGAGTATGGCGGCAGCCTTGAAAATCGCATGCGTTATCCGTTGGAGATATTGCGGGCGATGCGCGCGGTTTGGGGTGACGACAAACCATTGTCAGTCCGCCTGTCAGCACATGACTGGGTTGGAAGCGGAGGTGTGATGCCGGAAGAGGCGGTGGCAATCGCACGCATGTTTGCAGCGGCAGGTGCCGACATTATCGATGTGTCAGCCGGCCAGACATCAATTGAAGCAAAGCCGGTCTATGGTCGCATGTTCCAGACACCATTCTCCGATCGCATCCGCAATGAAGCCAATCTTGCGACAATGGCGGTTGGCAATATCTATGAAATGGATCACGTGAACTCCATACTTATGGCGGGTCGGGCCGATTTGGTGTGTCTGGCGCGGCCACATCTTGCTGATCCCTATTGGACGTTGCATGCCGCCATTCAATCAGGCGATGAAAGGACCCGTTGGCCCTTGCCTTATCTTCCGGGAAGGGACCAGGCCCGCAGGCTCAATCAACGGGCACAAGAGGTGATACGCGTATGACATTCGCCGGGCGACGCGTTTTGGTAACAGGTGGTGGCAGCGGGCTCGGTGCTGATATTGCGCGCCGTTTTGCGGCGGCAGGTGCAGAGGTCATTATTGCCGGGCGCAACACCGGGCGGCTGCACACCGTCGCCAAATCCGCGCCAAATATCCGTGCCGTCACCGTTGACGTCACGTTGGAAGACAGCGTGAAGGCGATGTTTGCAGGCGCCGGCCCTTGCGACATTGTCATTGCCAATGCAGGTGCCGCGGAAAGTGCAGCCTTCGGGCGCACCACCACGGAGCAATGGAATGCTGCCATAGCCGTCAACCTCACGGGAACATTTTTGACATTGCGTGAAGGGCTGAACCAAATTCCAGGCTGGGGCCGCCTGATTGCCATTGCGTCGATGGCAGGTCTCAAGGGCTATCCCTATGTCGCACCTTACGTTGCTGCCAAGCACGGTGTTGTGGGCCTCGTCCGCAGTTTGGCGCTTGAGGTTGCGCGCCAACCCATAACCGTCAATGCGTTCTGTCCTGGCTATCTCAACACCGAAATGACGGATCGTTCGGTTGAGAACATTGTCCGCAAAACCGGCCGCTCGCATGAAGAAGCCCTTGCTTCATTGCTGAAGCACGACCCGCAAGGCCGTCTTATTGAACCCTCCGAGGTCACGTCAGCTGCACTTTGGCTGTGTGGTGCTGGCTCTGACAGCGTGAACGGGCAGGCCATTGCCATTTCCGGGGGCGAGACATGAGCGACCGCGACGTCGAGCCATTGTCCAAGCGCCGCCTCAAAATGTGGCTCAGACTGTTGCATGTGAACCGCGCCGCCGAATCACACCTGCGTGAATTCCTGCGGATCAAACACCACACGACTTTGCCGCGCTTTGATGTGATGGCAGCACTTTACCGCAGCCGCAAAAGCATCACGATGTCTGAGTTGAGCCGGATGCTGCTGGTTTCAAACGGCAATGCAACGGCCGTTGTCGATCGCTTGGAACGCGATGGCCTGGTCAAGCGCAAGGCCTCTGAAACGGACAGGCGCACAATATTTGCGGCGCTGACTGCGGCAGGCGTCCGCGCGTTTGAAGTGCTGGCTGTCGGCCATGAGCGGGAGGTCAACACGCTTTTTGACAATCTCTCGGAAACCGAGCTTGAAACCTTGACGTCCCTGTTAAAACGCACTGGCAAAGGCGGATCGTGATGGGCAAACTTGCAGACCTGAAACCAACGCATTTCGCCTGGCGTGTGAAAGACCGCATCGCCACCATTAAATTGACCAGGCCGGAACGCAAAAACCCGCTGACATTTGAAAGCTATGCGGAACTCCGCGACACTTTCCGCGCACTGGTTTACGCCGAGGATGTGGATGTCGTCGTTTTTGCGTCGAATGGCGGAAACTTCTGTTCAGGTGGTGATGTGCATGACATCATCGGCCCGCTGGTGGGCCTTGACATGAAGAGCCTGTTGAACTTCACACGCATGACCGGCGATCTTGTGAAAGCCATGATTGGTTGTGGCAAGCCGGTCATCTCTGCTGTTGACGGTGTATGCGTCGGGGCGGGTGCGATCATTGCCATGGCGTCTGACTTGCGGCTGGCAACACCGCAGGCGAAAACAGCATTCCTGTTCACAAGGGTGGGCTTGGCCGGTTGCGACATGGGCGCCTGCGCCATTCTTCCGCGCATCATTGGACAGGGACGCGCCGCAGATCTTCTCTACACCGGTCGCGTGATGACGGCAGAAGAAGGCGAGCGTTGGGGTTTCTGGAACTCGTTGCACAGCGCCGATCGCCTTGATACTGCCGCACAGTCGCTCGCCGCCAGCCTGGCGGCGGGACCAACTTTTGCCCATGGCATCACCAAGACCCAGCTGAACCACGAATGGAACATGGGCCTGGAACAAGCCATCGAAGCCGAGGCCCAGGCGCAGGCCATCTGCATGCAGACCAAGGACTTTGAACGCGCCTACCGGGCCTTCGTTGGCAAAGAAAAACCAATCTTCGAGGGCAACTGACATGGGCGACATGTCGTATCTCTCATGGCCTTTCTTTGATGACCGCCACCGCAAGCTGGTCGGCGAATTGCAACACTGGTGCCGGACCAATCTTCCTGCTGATCACGCAAATGTCGATGCAACATGCAAGGCACTCGTTGAAAAGCTCGGGCAGGATGGCTGGCTCAGGCACACGGGTGCTGGTGAGGGTGAGAAGCTCGATGTACGCACTTTGTGCCTCATCCGTGAAACGATGGCCCAGCATGATGGTCTTGCAGAGTTTTCATTTGCCATGCAGGGCCTCGGCATGGGGGCTGTCACCATGTTTGGAACCCCTGACCAGCGCAAGTGGCTTGACCAAACCACGGCGGGGCTGGCGATTGCCGCCTTTGCCATGACCGAGCCAGAAGCGGGCTCGGATGTTGCGGCCACCAAGACCCAGGCTGTGCGCCTCGAAAACGGATATGTGCTGAACGGCGAAAAGACCTACATTTCGAATGGCGGCATTGCCGACATCTACGTGGTTTTCGCGCGCACAGGCGAGGCCCCTGGTGCCAAAGGGCTTTCGGCTTTTCTCGTTCCCGCCGCCACCAGGGGATTTGAAATTGTCGAGCGCATTGATGTGATGGCGCCGCATCCCCTGGCGCGGATACGTTTTAACGATCTGCAATTGCCCAATACAGCGCTGATCGGCAAGCCGGGTGACGGCTTCAAAATTGCCATGTCGGTATTGGATGTGTTCCGTTCAACAGTTGGTGCGGCAGCCCTTGGCTTTGCCCGCCGAGCGCTTGATGAAGCACTGGCACGGGTGAAATCGCGAAGGATTGCGGGTGCGCCCCTCGCCGATTTGCAGATGGTGCAAGGCCACATCGCCGACATGGCACTGGAAACTGATGCCGCTGCATTGCTTGTCTATCGCGCCGCCTGGACCAAGGACATGGGTGCCCCGCGCATCAGCCGCGAGGCTGCCATGGCCAAGCTTTATGCCACCGATGCAGCACAGCGCATCATTGATATTGCCTTGCAACTTCATGGCGGCGATGGTGTGCGGCATGGCTTCGCCGTTGAAAGACTCTATCGGGAAATTCGTGCCTTGCGCATTTACGAAGGCGCTTCTGATGTCCAGCGTGTCGTCATTGCCCGCTCTGTGCTCGGCTGAAAGGACGTCAGCATGACTTCGCCCCACCAATTCCTTCATCCCAAATCCTGGAGGCCCGCCGCCGGCTATTCCAACGGGGTGGCCGCAACCGGGCGCATGGTTTTTACGGGAGGCCTCGTCGGCTGGAACGCCAATCAGGAATTCGAGTCCGATGATTTCGTTGGCCAAGTCGGCCAGACATTGCGCAACATCGTTGCAGTGCTGGCCGAGGCAGGCGCAGGCCCTGAACATCTTGTGCGTCTGACCTGGTATGTGACCGACAAGAAAGAATATCTTGGGCGCCTGAAAGACCTGGGGCGCGTCTATCGCGAAATTATTGGCAAGCATTTTCCGGCCATGGCCTTGGTGCAAGTGGTGGCCCTGGTGGAAGACCGTGCCAAAGTGGAAATCGAAGCAACAGCCGTCATCCCAAACGGGTGATGCAAGAGACACGATCAAGTGTCCGCAACAAAATCGGGAGTGAGGACATGTTGGGACCATCAGGCCATGTGGACACGTTCACCAGGGACCGTTTGCCGCCGGAAGCAGAATGGCCGGAGATCAATCTCGCAGGCTTTGATTATCCGGAATGGTTGAACGCCGCCGTCGAACTCACCGATCGCATGGTGGACAAGGGTTTTGGTGACCGCGTGGCCCTGATCGGCAATGGCCGCCAGCGCACCTACAAAGAACTGACTGACTGGACCAATCGCATTGCTCATGCCCTCGTCGAGGATTACGGCGTAAAACCCGGAAACCGTGTATTGATCCGGTCTGCAAACAACCCGGCAATGGTTGCCTGCTGGCTTGCTGCCACCAAAGCCGGAGCTGTGGTGGTGAACACCATGCCCATGTTGCGGGCGGGTGAGTTGTCGCAGATTGTCGACAAGGCAGAAATCAAATTGGCGCTCTGTGACACGAGGCTGCTGGCAGAACTCGAAACCTGCATGAACACTTCGCGGTTTCTTGCCAAGGTGATCGGTTTTGACGGCACGGCCAACCATGATGCCGAACTCGACCGTGCCGCCTTGTCGAAACCCGTGAAGTTCAGTTGCCCGCCAACCGGTCGTGACGATGTTGCCTTGATTGGATTTACATCGGGTACCACAGGTGAACCCAAGGGCGCACTCGCCTTTCACCGCGATCTGTTGATCATTGCTGATGGTTATGCGCGGGAGGTGCTGATGGTCACCCCGGAAGATGTGTTTGTCGGTTCACCACCACTGGCCTTCACCTTCGGCCTTGGTGGACTTGCGGTATTTCCGCTGCGATTTGGTGCCGCTGCCATCTTGTTGGAACAGGCCACACCGCCGAACATGATTGATATCATCAGCCAGTATCGTGCCACCGTGTGTTTTACAGCACCTACCGCCTACCGGGCCATGCTGAAAGCCATGGCCGCAGGCGCGGATTTGTCCTCGTTGCGCGCCGCTGTCTCGGCAGGCGAGACCCTGCCAGCCCCAGTCTATGAAGAATGGATGGCCCGCACCGGCAAACCAATGCTGGACGGCATCGGTGCCACGGAGCTTCTGCACATCTTCATCAGCAACCGTTTTGATGATCATCGCCCGGCGTGCACTGGCCGCCCGGTGGCTGGCTATGAAGCGCGCATCGTTGATGATGCGGGCAACGAGATGCCCCGCGGAGAAGTGGGCAGGCTCGCAGTGCGGGGCCCGACGGGCTGTCGCTATCTTGCTGATGACAGGCAAAAAAAATATGTGCAAAATGGCTGGAACCTGACGGGTGACAGCTTCTCGCAGGATACCGAGGGCTATTTCCATTTCGCTGCCCGTTCCGACGACATGATCGTCTCTGGCGGCTACAACATTGCGGGACCGGAAGTGGAAGCCGCTTTGCTTTCGCATACGGATGTCGCGGAGTGCGCGGTGATTGGCGCCCCGGATGAAGAGCGTGGCATGATTGTCGAGGCGCATGTGGTGCTTGCGGCTGGCAAGTCCGGCGACACTGTGATGACAAAGGTCCTGCAAGACCATGTCAAGTCCGTCATCGCTCCCTATAAATATCCACGCCGCATCTTGTATGTTGAAGCCTTGCCAAAGACACCGACAGGCAAGATTCAGCGGTTCCGGCTCCGCAATGTTCCATCCCAAGGAAAGCCACAACCATGACCACTGGCTATGATCCGCGTGCCGAGGGTGCGCAAATGAATTTCGACGGTCGGATGTCCTATGCAAACTACCTCCATCTTGACCAGATATTATCGGCACAGAAACCCTTGACAGATGCCCATGACGAAATGCTTTTCGTCATCCAGCACCAGACTTCGGAATTGTGGATGCGTCTGGCAATTCATGAGCTGACCGCTGCGCGGAAAGCCATTGCAACCGACAATCTCGCGCCCGCCATGAAAATGCTCGCCCGGGTATCGCGCATCTTCGAACAGCTGAACAACGCCTGGGACGTGTTGCGCACCATGACGCCCAGTGAATACACCCACTTCCGCAACAAGCTCGGGCAATCCTCCGGCTTCCAGTCCTGGCAATACCGCCTCATCGAATTTGCACTTGGCAACCGCAACCACACAATGTTGCAGCCCCATGCCCACAATCCCGACATCTCGAGCCACCTTCAACGTGAACTCAAGATGTTGAGTCTCTACGACGAGGTTCTGCATTTCGCGGCGCGCAAGGGCGTTGCAATGCCAAAAGAAGTTCTGTCACGTGACACAAGCCAAACCCATCAATTTAGCGAAGATGTTATGGCGGCATGGCGCGTTGTCTATGAAGCGCCTGAAGCCCACTGGCAGCTCTATGAACTTGCAGAAAAGCTCGTGGACCTCGAGGATTATTTCCGCCGCTGGCGCTTCAACCACGTCACCACGGTTGAACGCATTATCGGCTTCAAGCGCGGTACTGGCGGCACAGGTGGTGTCAGTTATTTGAAACGCATGCTCGAAATCGAGTTGTTCCCCGAGCTTTGGCGGGTGCGCACAGTGCTGTAACCGGTTTTATCAAGCAGCAGGCGGCTGCACGGGCATGTGCTGGCCTTCCGGTTCATGTGCAAGGAAGGACAGCAATTTTGCTTTCACATCATCGGGCCACACCATTGATGTGTGCTTGTCCAGCCAGCTTGCCGCGAGAACCTGAAGCCCGGTCCAACGCATCTCCTCGCCGCAATACACGGCGTGTTCAATTGTCACCGACGACTTTCCGACTTTGGTTATCGTGAGCCGGAATGCCAGCCGGTCCCCGAAAAACGAGGGTTTGGAAAAATTACAGGTCAGATGAACGGTCGGCGTGCCCCACCGCTCTTTCCAGATGATTTCATGCCAGGGAAAACCGATCTTCGTCCAGAATTCCTCAATCACGCCATTGAGGATGTTCAGGTAAGACGGGTAATAGGCGGTTCCGGAAATATCGCAGTCGCCAAAATTCAGCATGCGGTCGGTGGAAAAGCTGACAGTCATGGTTCTTCCCAAACAGAAATACACCGGACATGGTCCCCCATGCCCGGCGCAAACCTTACACGTCAAAGAAAGCCGAGTCAGCCCTACTTTGCCGGGTCTTTTGGTGACCAAAGAATGGGGCCACCGTCTTTCTCATAGGCCATGCCGTTGGGGTAGGTGATGGCTTCGAGCTGGAGACCCCAGGGTGATTGGAAATAGAGTATTGCCTGGCCCGCTGCCGGGCCTTGGTCGACGGGCAAGGGTCCAAGCCTGGTGGGTACTTTTTTCTCGTCGAGGAAGGCTTTTGCCGCCTTGATGTCGTCGACATAGAAGGCAAGGTGATAGGCGCCGACGTCACTGTTCTTCTGGACAATGGTCTTCTGGTCTGGTGCCGTATATTTGAACAGCTCGATATTTGAGCCGGATCCGCAACGCATCTGGGTGATCTGTACGATGACGGCTTTTGCATCGACGCCAAGAAGGTCAGTCATGAAGGTGCCTTTGTCGTCGGCAAACGGGCCGAAGGACATGGCCGTCTGGCATCCGACGATATCTGTGAAAAATGCGACCGCCTGGTCCATGTCAGGTACGGTAATTCCTGTGTGGTCATGGCCCTTCATGCCGGGCATGCCGGCAAGGGCGGTGGAAGAAACCAGTGAGATGAAAGCAACGGCAGCGAAGATGGAGCGTTTCATGGGGATTCCCTCTGCGTTTGTCAGTTTCTTTGTGCGATACGCTTTACTTTAAATTTGAAATATCTAGTCTGCCAAGCAAGGAAACATGTCAATTGACAGAAGCGCAGGGCACATCAGCGAAAAAAACCTATGACGCGGTGATCGTCGGTGCCGGCCACAATGGCTTGGCCGCCGCCATTCACCTCGCCAAGCGTGGGTGGAGTGTGGGCGTCTATGAAACCAAAAGTGAAGCGGGTGGTGCCGTCAAGACCCGCGAACTGACATTGCCTGGCTTTCATCATGATGTCGCCGCCATGAACCTCAGCATGTTTGCGGGCTCGCCATTTTTGCGGGAATACGGCGCGGCGCTCGGCCGCCACGGCTTGGCATTTGCCCCCGCTGAAGATTGTTTTGCGTCAGTGTTCCCGGACAGGACCTGGTTTGGAATTTCCAAAAAGCTGGACAAGACAATGGCGCGCCTTGCCGCGATCAACAGCAACGACGCAAAAAATTTCTCCCGCCTGCTTGAAAAGTTTGGCGAAGATGCGCCCCACATTTTTGGCCTGCTTGGCAATGTGATGCCGTCCGCTGCGGCCTTCAAAGTCGTTTGGTCGGCATGGCGGCAGATGGGCACGGCCTGGAGTTTTGAAATGCTGAAGTTCCTGCTGTCTTCGCCGCGCACCTGGCTTGACCGGAATTTTGAAAACCCCAAGGTCAAAGCAACGCTTGCCGCCTGGGGCATGCATCTTGATTTCGCGCCGGATGTTGCCGGCGGAGCGCTGTTTCCATATCTCGAAACCATGGCGAACCAGGCCTTCGGCATGGTCATCGGCAAAGGCGGTGCCGACACCATGATCAAGGCGATGCTGGGTTACTTGGGCGAACTCGGCGGCGAGGTTCATCTTAATGCGTCCGTGAAAGAAATCAAAAGCAGCGCTAGCACTGCAGATGGCATTATCCTTGCCAGCGGCGAAACAGTCACGGCGCGCAAGGCGGTGATCGCCAATGTGACACCACATGTTCTGTTTGGTGCCCTGTTGCCGCATGGCAGTGGCCAGCCTGCGGTTGACGCGAAATTCAAATCCTTCCGTCCGGGCCCTGGCACCATGATGCTGCATCTGGCGCTGAAGGCACCACTGAAATGGAATGCCGGAAGTGAACTTTCCAACTTCGCCTATGTGCACGTGGCGCCCACTTACGATTACATGACGCAGGCCTATTCGCAGGCGATGGCCGGCCTGTTGCCGGAAGCGCCAGTGCTGGTCGTCGGCCAGCCAACGGCGATTGACCAGAGCCGCGCACCACAGGGAAAGCACATTGCATGGGTGCAGGTGCGCATGTTGCCAAAGCATGTGAAGGGCGACGCCGCGGGGCACATCAAGGCAGGAGATTGGCAGAAGATCAAAAACGCCTATGCCGACCGGGTCATTGACCTCATTGAGTCTTATGCAACCGGCGGCAAAAGAAGCATTCTCGGCCGTGCGGTTTTTTCCCCTGATGATCTTGAATCTGAAAACGCCTGCCTGATCGGCGGAGACAATTTGTCGGGCAGTCATCACCTCGATCAAAATTTCCTGTTCCGTCCAGTGGCCGGCTATTCACGTTACAAAATGCCGATGAAGCGCCTTTACATGTGCGGAGCCGCCACCTGGCCTGGCGCTGGCACCGGGGCAGGATCGGGATATTTGCTCGGGAAAATGCTCGGCGGCAAATGATGGGCGGTTTTGATAATTTCTTGCAAATGCATGGAAATATTTAAATCTCTCGCGAAAACAATGATCTTGAAGGCATTTGAATCTTGTAAATTCATGGGAATGCAATAATCTTGACCCGGGCCAAGGCAGAAAATCAGCCAAGTCCCCACATCCAAGGCGAGGAAACAGTATGGCAAGCAAAGCAAAAAAGGCCACCAAGAAACCGGCAAAGAAAATTGCGGCAAGAAAAAACGCGCTGACCAGCATGGCCGAGGCGCTGCTTGGCGGAAAGGTGAAGGTCATTGATCTCACGGCAACGCTCGGCCCTGAAACACCTCTCATCAAGCTGCCACCTTCAATCGGTTTGAACACACCGACAATCGAGATCCACAACATTTCCCACTATGACGAAAAGGGTCCTTACTGGGCCTGGAACTGGCTGAAAATCGGTGAACATTCCGGCACGCATTTCGATGCGCCACAGCATTGGATCACCGGCCGGGACTACAAGGACGGCGCCACCGACACAATTCCGCCGAAGAATTTCGTTGCCCCTGTGAATGTGATTGATTGCAGCAAGGAGGTAAAAAAGAATCCGGACTTCCTGCTGACTGTCGAACACGTGAAAGCATGGGAAGCCAGGCATGGGCAAATCGAGAAAGGCACATGGGTTGTCATGCGCACTGACTGGTACAAACGCAATGGCGACGAAACGACCTTCCTCAACGCCGATGCCAACGGGCCGCACTCACCTGGGCCAACGTCGGAGACAATTCAATTCCTGATCAAGCGCGGCATTGTCGGTTGGGGATCAGAGACTGTTGGAACTGATGCGGGCTCCGCCGGTGGCATGAACCCGCCGTTTCCCGCACACAGTCTGATGCACAAGGCAAACCGCTATGGTCTGGCGAGCCTGTGCAATCTCGACAAGTTGCCGCCCAAAGGTGCAGTCATCATTGCTGCTCCGTTGAAAATCAAAAACGGCACCGGCAGTCCGCTTCGTGTGTTGGCCCTCGTCGGCAAATAGCACGCCATGGCGGATTATGTGATCGTCGGGAGCGGCATCAACGCGCTTGTTGCCGCTTCCCTTCTTGCCTTGAAAGGCAGGAAAGTGCTGGTGCTGGAGCGCAATGGCAGCACTGGCGGCTGCATGCGAACGGAAGAGATAACACTTCCGGGTTTCAAGCACGATGTGATGGCCACCACCTTTGTGCTCTTCTTGTTGTCTCCGGCATACGCAGCCCTTGCACCGGAACTTGAAAAGCGCGGGTTGCAATTCGCCCACCCCGAAATTCCAACCGGTGTTTTGCGGGCCGACGGATCGAGCTTGGTCCTGACGCGTGATCATGCCGCAAACGTCGCTGCGTTTGAAAAGCTGGCGTCAGGGGACGGCAAACAGTTTGATTCTGACATTTCCAGGCTTGGTGCCAATGCGCCATTTCTGTTTGCATTGCTGGGTGGCCGGTTGTGGTCATGGTCCATGGCAAAGACCGTTGCGAAGGAAGCCTGGCGGCGCGGTCCCCGTGGGCTTTCGTCGTTCTTCGGAGAGGCCTTGGGATCGGCCCGTAGTTGGTTGGAGCCACACTACAAGTCTGACCTCTTTCATGCCCTTATGGCACCATGGGTGCTGCACACGGGTCTGGGCCCCGAGTCCGCCTATTCCGGCCAGATGGCCAAAGTGATTGCCTTCGCCCTCGAAGCGGCAGGTGCACCAATCGTCAAGGGTGGTGCCGTCAATGCCGTGAAAGCCTTTGAGCAATTGATCCGCGATCATGGTGGCGAAATCCGCACCAATGCCGATGTGGCCGAGGTGATTGTCGATAGCGCCGGTGGTGCCAGCGGTGTGATCCTGGCGTCCGGTGAGAAAGTTGCGGCGGGGCAGGGTGTCATTTGTTCAATGGCGCCAGGCCAGCTCTATGGCCGCCTTTTGAAGAACCATGGCCCGGCAGACGCAATGCGCCAGGAAGCCAAGGGCTTTGTGCATGGCAAGGGCAACATGCAGGTTCACTATGCACTGAAGTCGCCGCCCAAATGGAAAACGGCTGAACTATCCAAGGTGGCGCTGCTGCACCTTTCGTCGGGACTTGACGGTGTTTCAAAAGCCGTGAACGAAGCCGAGCGTGGGCTGTTGCCGGCAGAGCCGACAATTTGCGTTGGACAACCGACATCCTTTGATCCTTCCCGCGCTCCTGAGGGAAAAGCCATTCTCTGGTTACAGCTGCCGGAAGCACCACGCATTCTCAAGGGTGATGCGGCCGGTGAAATAAACACGCCAAAGGATCAGCGTTGGAACAAGGCTGTCCGCGAGGCCTATGCTGATCGCGTTGAAACCATGCTGTCGAAACACATCACCGGTTTCAAAGCCTCGGTCCTGAAGCGTTGCTGCTATTCGCCAGCCGACCTTGAGGCCATGAATGTGAACCTGGTGGGTGGTGATCCTTATGGCGGCGCGTGCACGATTGACCAGTTTTTCCTGTGGCGGCCCATGCGCGGTGGCGCCAACCATGAGACCCCGGTAAAGCGGCTCTACCACATCGGCGCTTCAACCCATCCAGGACCCGGGCTTGGTGGCGGCTCGGGTTTTCTTCTCGCCAAGGCGCTCGCTTGATGGCCGGGGATATATCTTTCCTGCGGGGTGTGATGCATCGCGAAGCAGCGTCAGACACATCGATGCCTTCACTTGGCGAAATCGGCCTTAATTTTTTTGTTCCGTATTTGATGAACCGGATCGCCGCCACATGGAATGCCGACCTCGCGGCGGAACTCCAGAATTTCAATCTCACCACGCCGCAGATGCGCGTGCTCGCCGTGCTCAGCATCAATTCCGGCCTCACCATCAACGAGCTTTCCGTGCTTACGGTGACCGAGCAGTCAACCATGAGCCGCACGCTCGACAATCTGGAAACCCGGAAGTTGGTGCGGCGGACACTGCGCGCCAACGACATGCGGGTGCGGGAAGTGCAAGTGACTGAGGAAGGCCGCGCGGCATTCGCTGTCTTTTGGCCGGTGATGTTTGATCGCTACGAAAAAATGTTCCGCGATATTGGCGAAGGGGAGTTCTCACAATTTGTCGGCACGCTCCACAAGGTGTTGCGCAACATCCGCATGGACGGCTCCGGGAACTCAGAGTGACCTGAGTGTTTCGAGCGCACCGTCAAGCACGGTGCCGTCTTCGTCTTTGAGTGCCGCCTGGATCAACCTGTCGATCCATTC
Source organism: Hyphomicrobiales bacterium (assembly GCA_031380375.1). Lineage (GTDB taxonomy): Bacteria > Pseudomonadota > Alphaproteobacteria > Rhizobiales > Aestuariivirgaceae > Aestuariivirga. Next base: position 1,690 of record JANNFZ010000093.1, on the reverse strand, counting down.
ACCTGCGTCGTCGCGCGCGCCAAGCAAGGGGACGGCCGAAAGCACACGGTCATATTTCGAAATGCCGCGCGCATGGGTGTCGGAATAGCCTTTGATCAACCGGCGTGTCGCAATGATCCCCCGGGAAAGATCGTAGTTTGTTGGAAGGTGCTGCGTTGCCAGGGAAAGCCAAGCCTCGATGTGCGCAGTCTCACGGGCATGTCGCAACAGTTTGCGGCGAAAGCGCCGCAATCCGGAAAGGGCGTAAAGTTGCAGAAACCCGCCAAGCTTTGCTGTCTGCACACGCCGTCCGCGATTGAACACACGGTCAATGAACTTCATAGCTGCGGGCTGCGCCGCAACCCATGCCCCCAGACGCCGGGGCAACAGGCTGACAAGTTCCTCGGCGCGCGGATGCATGAATTCGGTGAAATAAATGGGCTCACCGGTTTTCGCCTTCATGTCCCGCGCAATTCTGGCAAAGCGTGCGGAGCGTGTTTTCAGATCGGCAACACCAATGACATCATCATAGGCCATGGCGTTGGCGAGATATTTGGCCGCAGCAACAGTAAAGGCATGGCCCCGCGCACCACCTCCGGCCCTGTCATCGAGGCCTCTCAATGTTTCGAGGCGGTCGAGATATTCGCGGCCATAGCGAAAGTCCTGAAAATCAATTACGCGCTTGAGGCCGGCCAGCGCCAATGCTTGGGCTGACAGTGGCAACATTCGCAGCCGCGCCAGCAGTAGGTCGAGCTGTGCTGATCCCAGCGTTTCTGGCAAAGAGACCTCGGGGCTTTCAGCTTTGATGCGCGCCTCAGGCAATTCATTGGCTGAAGCCAGTGCAAAGCCCGCTTCGAAACCTTTGAGGGAAGCCGCGACACCTTTCCCGCCCCCAGCGATCACCTGTTCAAATGTTGCGCGCGGAAACGGCAGCACTGCTGCTCCTGCGAGGGCTCCGAGAATGGGGGAGGACACCACTGTGCCGTTCAGCCTGGCCACAGCATCCATGTCGAAAGAGATAGTGCGTTTTGCGGCAACACCTGCTGCGGCATTCACTGCCCGGGGATCAGCAATTGCTTCCCCTGGTTTTTCCTTTTCGGAAACCGCATAGGCCCGGTGCGTTGATGTGATCAGAACCGTCCTGTCCGGTGTTGCAAGGCCACGCAAAATGGAGCGCCCGGCTTCCATAAGTTCTGCGGCAATAACCACATCGACATCGCCGGGCGTTGGCATAAGAGCCAGAACCGGCGTCAGTGTGCCGCGCGGCGGCAGCATTTCGATATAGTAGAGCGTGGCCCCCGTTCGCTGCGCAACGCCAGGAACTGATGTTGATTGCGCATACCATCCATTGGCCTCCGCGACGGCGACAATCCAGTCTGCAAGCACACCACCACCTTGGCCACCCATCGCCAGGATGGCAACGCTCAACGGTTTTTCAAATTCTGTGCCGGCAAGAACCGTCATGCAACAGCCCGGTCAAACAAGACACGGCGGCTCTCGCGCCGTCGTTGCAGGAAAGAGATGACCACCCGCCGCACCTTCATTTTGAACCGGTCCCATGCGCCCGCATTGCGGATGACATCGGCGCGATAGAACGACGGACAAAGCACGGCCGCGTCAGCCACGTCACCGCAATTGCCACAGGCAACACAGGAATTGTCGATGCTGGCAACAGGATCGTCACGCAATGGATCCGCCGTGTGTTTTACTG
>JANNFZ010000064.1:0-6658 GCA_031380375.1 Hyphomicrobiales bacterium | reverse complement strand
GACCAGCGGCGCTGGTGCCGATGTGTTCGTGTTCTCAACGGCCTTCGGCAACGACACAATCACCGATTTTGCCGCGGGCCTTGGCCGCACCGACCGTATCTGGTTTAGGGGCGAAGGCATTGACTCGATGGCTGAGCTTCTTGCCAACGCCACGAACACAGCGGCGGGCGTGGTGATCGACGCCGATGCGCTTGGCACGATCACACTGAAGGGCCTGACCATCGCCCAACTTCATGCCGATGATTTCATTTTCACCTGATCTGCAAGTCTGACGTTCCTCCCCTGCAAACTCAAAAGGCACCCGAAAGGGTGCCTTCTTTGTTTGGAGGGTGGTGAATGATTAGGCGCTTTCGCGGATCTCTTCGCCGCCCATGGGAGGAGCGCCATCGCGCAACACATAGCCCCGGCCCCAGACGGTTTCGATGAAGTTTTTGCCTTGGGCGGCCGTGGCCAGTTTCTTCCGCAGCTTGCAGATGAACACGTCGATGATCTTGAGTTCCGGTTCGTCCATGCCGCCATAGAGGTGGTTCAGGAACATTTCCTTGGTTAGTGTCGTGCCCTTGCGCAGCGACAGAAGTTCCAGCATCTGGTATTCCTTGCCGGTCAAATGCACGCGCTGGCCGCCGACTTCCACGGTCTTGGTGTCGAGATTGACGAGCAGTTCGCCGGTGTGGATGACCGACTGGGCGTGGCCCTTGGAGCGGCGCACCACGGCGTGGATGCGGGCCACAAGTTCGTCCTTGTGGAAGGGCTTGGTCATATAGTCATCGGCGCCGAAGCCCAGGCCCTTGACCTTGTCTTCGATGGCCGCAAGGCCCGAGAGAATGAGAATGGGCGTTCCGACTTTCGAAACGCGCAGTGCCTTCAGCACTTCATAGCCCGACATGTCGGGCAGGTTGATATCGAGAAGGATGATGTCGTAGTCATAGAGCTTGCCGAGATCGACGCCTTCTTCGCCAAGGTCTGTGGTGTAGACATTGAAGCCTTCGGACTTCAGCATCAGCTCAATCGATTGAGCCGTTGCGGTATCGTCCTCGATGAGCAAAACCCTCATGCGTATCCCCTTGCGCTTCCGCCCCGCTGTCGTCCGGAGCCTTCCAACTTGTGCACATCCGCGGACCGGACGCGCTACGAAACATTAACCGTGAGTGTTAAGATAGGCTGATAAAGGTTAACAAAACCTAATCCGAATCCATCCGACTCAACGCAACATCTTGTGGTTGCTGCGCATGTTCACTCCATATGTAGTATGGCAACTGGCCATTCCAAAAAATCAGGCTTGGGCTGGAACGCGGCCTTCCGGTTTACCCGGTCTTAAACCTGATTGTTCATGATGAACGCGATTGGACTGACCCGGACAGAGCTAGTTGATTCGGTGACTCCTGAATAGAGTCACGATGAGTCAAGGGCGAAAAAAGCACCGGGGGGCTGGTCGGTATGTTGAGTAAAGTGAGGAAAATATGCGTTCACGCGAAAGCCTTCTGCGGCTTCACCGCTTCCGCACCGAGGATGTCCGCCGCCAGGTGGCTGACATGGACCTGATGATCCAGGACCTCATGCGCAAGCATGACGAACTGGACAGTCACGTCAAACTCGAGGAAGCCAGGAACGGGATCAGTGATCCCGGCAATGTCAACTATTCCATGGCGGCTAAATCAGTGCGCGGACGGCGCGACAACATTCTGCGTACCGTCGCGGAATTGCGCGACCAGCACGAAGCGATGATCGCCAAACTCAAGGACGAGGAGCAGGAATTGCGCAAAGTGGAACTGCTGGTCGAGAAGGAGGGCGGATCATTGAAGCCGGCTGCCATGCCGCCGCCGCCCGGTGTGATGATCGGCCAGGCGATCGCCCGCTGACCATTGACAGAACAGAGATTGGTGGCCGGGGTGACCCGGCCATTTTCATTTTTTTGGCGCAATGCGATGGGGCCGCAACACGTCATAGTAGGGCAGTGCTGCATCAGCGATCGTTTGCAACGCATGAGGCAGCGTCTGTGGTTTGGCTGGACCCGCAGCAAAACCTTCCGAATTCCACGCGGCATTGTACCAATGCGGCGCCCAGACTCCGTCAAAGGTCTTTGGTCCCTTGGGCCAGTGCAGCATCTCCCCGGAAAACTGAATGCCGCAAGCCGCGCAGAGTTTTTCCAAAACACCACGCGGATCGGCAAGCACATCATCGGCATCAATGACCGCCGGGGCGTGGCCCAATTTCTGCGCGACTTGATCGAAAATCTCGGCCTGTTCAATGAAGCCGATGGCCCTGAGGTCAACATCAGCCCATTTCTGCGCATAGCTCGCCAACACCTTTGCCGGATGGCGGATGAGGAAGGCGTTGGTGAGTTTCAGGATGAAGGAACGGTCAAAGCCTTCGAGCATGTGATGGGTCATGTGTTTTTGGTAAAGCACGGGCTTGGCCGATGGCGTGGTGCATTTGGTGACAAGCTTGTCCCAGTCTGTTTCCATGGCGGCGATGATTTCTTCGCGCATGGGATGGTCATTGCCCTTGGTCTTCAGCGAAAAACCATAGAAAGGTTCATCCCAGGCCTCGCAATCGGCGCGGTTGCCGAAGGCATACATCATGGCCGTTGAAATATTTCGCGGCCCACTCCACATTGCGATGATTGTCATGATGCGATCCTTGTTGAGGCAAAAAACCAGATGGCGGCGGCGGCGATTGCCAGCGCCAACATTTTGCGGATTGTCCGCGCTTGCGGCGATGTCTGAAGCCAATCGGCTGCGGTGCCAGCCAACAGTGCTATCCCTGCGTGAATGGCCGTGGCAATGCCGACATAGATGGCCGACAGGAAGGCGATCTGTTGCGTGGCATCGCTTGCGGGATCGATGAATTGCGGCAGCATGGCTGCGTAAAACAGGTACGCCTTGGGGTTCAGGATGTTGCTGACCAGGCCCTGCACAAAACTGCGGCGCGGTGAGCCGTCTTCGATGGTCACAGCACTGTCGGCATCGCGCCAGGCATCCCAGGCGAGATAGAAAAGGTAGAGTGTTCCCGCCCATCTCAAGGCATCAAAGAGCACCGGGACCTCATAGAGCAGGGTCGTGAGGCCGATACCGGCAACGATGGCAGCGACGGCGAGGCCAAGCATAATGCCGGCGACTGCGGCAAGTGCCGGCTTTCGGCCATTGCTTGCACCCAGAACCGCAAGCCATGTCATGTTTGGCCCGGGTGTCAATTCAATGAGAATCGATGCAATGATGAATGAAGCGAGCATCAGAGGCTGCGCGTGCTTTCGGCCTTGCACAGGGCCTTGTAGCCTTCGGAAAGTTTGTGGCTGATGGGGCCAGCGCCTGCCCATTCATCCGTGGACAGAGGATTTCGCACCGGGCGGCCGTCAATCACCCGCACCGGGATGAGCCCGGCAAACGTTCCGGTGACGAAGGCTTCATCGGCACCGTAGACATCATAGAGCGAGAATTGCTTCTCAATTGCGGGAATGCCAAGCGATTTTGCCACGCGCAGCAAATTGGCGCGGGTGATGCCGGGAATGCAATATTGCCCGGACGAGGTCCAGAGTTCGCCGCGCCTGACTATGAAGAAATGCGTGGAATTACAAGTGGCGACAAAGCCCAGGGGATCAAGCATCAAGGCTTCGTCGGCGCCGGCATTGGCGGCCTGTACACAAGCCGTGATGCAATTGAGCTTCGAGTGGGAATTGAGTTTCTGGTCCTGCACGTCGGGTGCTCCCCGGCGCACATTGACGGTGTGCAAGACCATGCCATCGCGGAATTTCTGCGGGTTGGGCTCCTTGTATTCGGGAATGATGACGATGGTGGCTGGCGAGATGGTGACGCGGGGGTCCTGGTAAGGTGTGGCTTTCACGCCGCGTGTGACCATCAGGCGGATATGCACGCCGTCACGCATCTTGTTTCCGTCGATGCAGGCAAAGAGGCGCTCGACCAGCGCCTCGGGCCTGAGACCCACATCCATGAAAATGGCTTTGGCACCCTCATAGAGGCGCTCGATATGGGCATGGAGAAACGGCACACCGCCATTGACAAGGCGCAAACCCTCCCAGACTCCGTCACCCAGAATGAAGCCGCTGTCGAAGACCGATACAACCGCTTCGGCCCGGGGCACGAGGCTGCCATTGACCGAGATCAGGATATCAAGGTTGCGGGGATCGATTTTGACGTCGTGGATGTTGGTTTGTGCCATCCCGGCATTTAGCGTGTCGTTGCAGGAAAAGAAAAGGGGCTCTTGCATGCCCCTTCCAAAACCGGCGGTTTAGCGGACCTCGTTGATGCAGGTGATGTGGGAGCCATTGTTCAAAGTATCAACGAAACAGGCTTTCCCGGTTCCCTTGCATTGTCCGGTTCCCGCCGGAATGACACTGCCGCCAAGGCGTTCACATTCGCTCTCTGTGAGGGGCGCCATGGTGGACATGGGAAGTTGCGCACCACCCGCCACGGCCTTGGTCTTGGCGTGGCTGTCGGTTGCTAGGCTGAGGCCCGTTGCCATGACAATGGCGACGGCTGTGAGGGTAAGGAGAATGCGGGTCATGTTCATTGGTCCATTTCGGTGATGCAGCTGGAATGCTCGACATGATCAAGCGTGATGGTGATGCAGGTGGTTCCCGTTTTGCAGCGGGAACTGGACTCGGTGAAACCGCCGAGACGCTTGCACTCGCCTGGCGTCAGGTCGGCAATTTGTGTGGACGGGAATGCCTGGCCCGCTGATGCCGTGTTCTTCTTTGCAGCTTCGGCCATCGGTGCATGGACAAGCAGCGCCAGTGTTACCGCTGCACCGAGAAACTTTGATGTGATGGACATTGCGATGTCCTCACTGTGCAACTTCGAGGCACACGGTGTGGGTGTCACCATTGGCGTTCTCGATTTTGCAGGTTTTGCCGGCGGAACAAACTTTGTCGGTCTTCACGGTGCCGCCGAGATTGCGGCACTCCTGCGCCGTGAGATCGGCGACCTGTGAATTGGGAATTTCAGACATTGGCAGAGTAGTTCCTGCTTTCTTCCCGGCTTGCACCGGAGCAGAAATGCAGATGGCGCAAATTGCGATGGCGACGAGCTTTTTCATGGCATTGGTTCCTTGTGAATGTCAAAAGTTACTGGGAGAAGTTGAGGCAGATTTTGACCGGGCCGTTGGCGCCTTCCTTGATGCAGGCCGCACCGGTTCCGCAGGAGTTGTCGGTGACGACGGCACCCTGGGCCTTGTTGCATTCGGCGGCGGTGAGTGGGGCAATCTGTGACGAGGGAGGTGCGTTTCCGGAATTGGTCGCGGCGTTTTTCTTCGCCGCTTCGGCGGGAAACGTGAAAGCTGCCGCGACCGCGAATGTGGCTATGGCGCCGAGCAGAATTCTGGTCATGGGTGCTCCAATCAAGTTCACTTCGATCGGCAAACCCTAGAGGAAGGCCGGTGAACTCACGCTGAAACGCTGGTTCATCCGGAGTTCATATCTCTTAACTCAAGAGGTTAATGCTTGGAGCTGTCTTCGTCGAACCAGGCCTCATCAGTCACGGCGTTTTCGCCGCCCCTGTCGGCGGCAAAGACGCGGGCGATCTCGGCCCGTGATTGCCGTGCAATGTCGATCAGCTGCTTTTGGTCGCCGGCATGGGCGGCAGAGAGACGGAGGAAGCGTTCATCATGGGCGCGGAATTTGGTGACAGCGCGCTGGGCCTCGAAGGGATGGGTGCCGAGCGAGACCAGTGCATCGCGGGCCAAATCCATGGAACTGCCGAAGACCTCGCGATAAACTTCGTCGACTCCCTCGCGCATGACCTCGTAGGCATGGGCCCGGTCAAAGACACGCACCAGAAGTTTGAGATGGGGGAAATGTTGCCTGGCAATTTTCACAAGCGCGGTCGCCTTCTCGCGGTCATCAATGGCGATGACCATGAGCTTTGCTTCCCGTGCGCCGGCTGATTCCAGAAGATCAACGCGCAGTGCATCGCCGTAGAAAACCTTGAAACCGAATTTGCGCAAAGCATCGACCTGCGATGAATCAAGATCGAGAACGACAGTGCGTTTGCCCTGGGCGTTGAGCACCCGGCCGATGGTCATGCCAAAACGGCCGTGGCCGGCGATGATGGCGTCAACGCCGTCATGGGCAATCACGTCATGGTCGCGCAGGAAATCGCCATCGGCAAATCGCGGTTGCAGGAATTTTTCGTCGAACATCATGAGGAGGGGTGCAGCGGCCATGGAAAGGGCGATGATGGCGGTGAGTAGCCCGGGCAATGTTCCGGAGAGAAGGCCAAGCCCTGCGCAAAAACTGATGAGCACGAATCCGAATTCGCTGCCTTGCGCCAAAGCAAAACTGAATCGTGATTGATCGGGTGCGGTCATTCCAAAAACGCGGGCGAGGCCAAAATGGGTTGCAAGCTTGAGCGCCACAAATGCGACGAGTGCAAGGCCGACCAGAAGTGGTGCCGAAGTGAGCAGTGAAAAATCAATGCCCGATCCGACGGCGATGAAAAAGATGGCGAGCAACAGGCCCTTGAAGGGTTGCAAATCCATTTCCAATTCGTGGCGGTATTCGCTGTCGGCCAGTACGACACCGGCGAGAAACGTGCCAAGCGCTGCCGAGAGACCGACGAACCCCATGAGCAAGGTGATGCCGACGACGATGAGCAACGCAAAGGCCACAAATATTTCGCGGGCTCCGGTATCAGCGACAATGCGG
>JANNFZ010000073.1:0-2647 GCA_031380375.1 Hyphomicrobiales bacterium | reverse complement strand
TGACAATGGTAACAGTCAGGACTCCGGGTTCCATGATGGCTGGCCCGACTCAGGCGTGTTCGATGACGATGTCGCTCATGACATGCGCCACATCTTCGAAACGGTCGCAGACTTTCTCCAGATGCTCATAGAGTTCCGCGCCAATGACAAAACTCAACGGGTCCTTTTTGGCGCGGCCCTTGAAGAGGCTGCGGAGCCCGGCATCGTTCAACTGGTCGGATTGCTCTTCGATCTTGGTGATCTCGCCGGCGAGGCTGTGGAGCTTCGACGAATTCTGGCCGATGTTGCGCAACAGCGGCAAGGCCTCGGCCGTGAGCTTGGCCAGAATGATGACGCGGTCAGCCATGGCCCGCATGTTGGGCTCAAACGTCGTGACATCATAAAGCATGACGGTCTTGCCGGTCTTGTTCATCTGGTCGATGGCGTCATCGAGGGCCGAGGACAGCGCCTTGATGTCGCTCCGGTCAAAGGGTGTGATGAAGGCACGGCGGATGGCTTGCATGACTTCATAGGAGATATGGTCGGCCTCTTCCTCCTGGCGGGAGAGCGTGGCGCAATGATCTGCGAGTGCCTTGCCGCCATCGAGTATGGTGCGCAGCGTGGCAGCTGCCTCTTCTGCCTTTGCGGCATGGGCCTCGAAGAGATCAAAGAATTTCTCCTCTTTGGGGAGGAGGCTTTTGATAAATCCAAACATGCGCGCCGGGCTTTCTCATGACAGGGTTCGGTCTCGCTCTTAGCGGATTGCAGGCAAAGGGCAAATCGCCCTTCGGTGGTTTTCCCCTTCCGTCAAACCAGTCCCTTGACCGTGAAGTGGCGGGGGAAAAGGGACGCAAGTCCGAGGTGAAGGGTCTGCAGGGCCTCGCGCCGGGGACAGGGTGTTTCGGAAAAGGCCAGGTCCTGCCAAACGCCATCGCCCAGCGCCCGGATCATGCGCGACACCTGCAAGGGTTCATGGGCGTAGCCTGCGGTCGTGATCAGTTCGGCGCAGGTGTCGGTGAGGAGCGCGTTATAGGCGTCGTCATTGCCGCCATATTCCTTCTGGTAAATTGGCCGGCTCTGGGACTCGCTCCAAAAGGCAGTCCAGCAGCGGAGCTTCGCCGCGGTGCAGATTTTGGGATCGAGATCGGCGCGTATGAGGGCGTCGATGCGGGCGGCGGGGGAGTGTGCCGCACGCCCCAGATAGTCCTGCCAGTTCTGCTGATACTCCGTGGCGAGGAACTGCAGGGTTTCGCTGAAGAGTTTCTCTTTGCTTTGGAAATGGAAATTCACAAGGCCATGGGACAGGCCCGCTTCGACCGCCACGTCGGTGAGTGTGAGCGCCGCATAACCTTTGCGGGCAAGCGTTTCGATGGTGGCATCGATCAGTTGTTGCTTGCGCAATTCCCGACTGGCCTTGCGGGGCAAGTGAATCACCTTGGCACTGGTTGCGACTTTTGGCATGTCTTTGAAAATTCCGATAAACTATTGAAATGTATATTTAATATGTCTCTGACGGGGCTGTTTCGGCATTGAGTTTATTTTGATTGACTTGTCAGTCAATATCAAGGCAAATCGGCATTGCCGTTCAATAAATGGATATGTTCAAAGCCTTTGGCTGTTTGGCCGCAGGGCGCATATCCGAGTGATGTGAGGTTCTCCATGCTTCGCCGCAACACGCGCGACACAAGCAAGTCGCGGGCGCATTTCCAGAAGGCGCTGACCCGCCTGCCGCTCGGCGTTGCCTCGACCTTTCGCTATTGGGGTGATGACCGCACCATCTATGTAAAGCATGGCAAGGGTGGGCGGACCTGGGACATCGACGACAATTGTTATGTCGACTACCGCCTCGGCTATGGTCCGGCGATCCTCGGCTATGCTGACGCCCGCGTCGATGAAGCGGCGCGCCTGGGCATGGAAGTCGGTGGTGTGTTTGCGCTTTCAACGGAACGTGAACTCGCCGTCGCCGAGCGCATGGCCAAGATGGTGAAGGGTGTTGATCTCGTGCGCTTCTCCAACAGTGGCACGGAAGCTGTCATGGCGGCGCTGAGACTGGCCCGCGCTTATACGGGCCGCGAAAGCTACATCCTTGTGGAAGGCAGCTATCACGGGTTGTTTGATGCCGCCATGTGGATGGCCAACATGGATCAATGGGATCCGGGCAGCGGCCTTGAACCTGTGAAGGTGCCCTATTCAAAAGGCATTCCGCAGCGCCTGAAAGATCTCGTGCATCTCACGCCGATGAATGACGCCAACCGGCTTGAGGATGTGTTCAAGGTCCATGGTTCCGAAATCGCCGCCATGTTGATCGAGCCGATGATGGGCAATTGCTGCGCCATCGCCGCGACCACCGAATTTGTGAAACTGGCGCGGGCCCTGTGCGACACGCACGGCGTGTTACTGATCATCGACGAAGTAAAAACGGGTTTCCGCGTGGCCAAGGGCGGCATTCAATCGCTGCATGGTGTGGTTCCAGATCTCTGCACCTTTGCCAAGGCCATGGGCAATGGCTACCCCATCGCGGCGGTCTGTGGCCGCGAGGATGTGATGCGCCATTTCAGGTATGGCGGTGCGGCTCACGGCGGCACATACACGGCACATTCGGTTTCGCTGGCGGCGAGCGAAAAGTGCCTTGAGATTCTCGACGAGACAGATGCGCTGGCGACGATTG
>JANNFZ010000066.1:0-2558 GCA_031380375.1 Hyphomicrobiales bacterium | reverse complement strand
GTAGGGGGCGAGGCTCGACAGCTCGAGATCGAAGTCACCGAAAGCACCATGCTGTTTGACAATGATGTCATTCTTTCGCAACTGACGTCACTTCGCGAACTTGGCTGCTCGGTGGTCATGGACGACTTTGGTACCGGCTATTCGAGCTTGAGCTATCTGTGGAAATTCCCCTTCTCGAAACTGAAGCTTGACCGTTCCTTCATTGCCGCCATGGAAGACAAGCCCCAGGTCAAGGGTATGGTCCGTTCGATCATCGATCTGGCCCGCAACCTCGGTCTCAAGGTCACGGCGGAAGGCATTGAAACACAAGCCCAGGCTGACATTCTGCGCAGCCAGCGCTGTGACTATATCCAAGGCTATCTCTGCGGCAAGCCGACGCCGGCCCGCGATGTTGCGGCCGTCGTCATGACGCGTTTTGCCGAGAGCCTGCGCCAGAAAATGCCTTCCGAAATCGTGCCAGAGGAAAAGCCCGTAGTCGCCGATCTGCGCTTCAAATTCTGAAGCAATCACGGCCACCTTTGTGAAAGTGCGGAAATCATGCCATGCTAAGGGCATGCACAACTTCCTCACCCGCCTGATTTTCTGCCTCGCCACGGCCCTGCTGCTCCAGGCTTGCGTGCTGCAGTCCAAGACACCACTGTTTGCCGATGCCGACGGCGAATTGCTGCTCAACGATTATGGCAAAACGTTTGCCTCCTACAGCCTGAATGCGGGTGTTTGGGAAAAGGAAAAGGACACTGTGACCTTCACGGCCACCGGGCAGCACTACGTGGTGAAGAGTGAGAAGTCCGAGAATGATGTGCTGTTTGTGCGGCTGGGCGGCACGTGGTTGTTGATGCAGGTGGGCGAGGCCGACAAGGACTTTGCCTATGTTCTGGTCGATGCGAGGCGGGAAGAACTTTTGATCCACCCGCTTTCCTGCGAGACCTTGAAAAAACTGGACGGTCTGCCGACGCAAATCAGCTTTGAAGGTGACGACTGCACGGCCGCCACAGGCATGGATCGCAAGGCGTTCACGATCCTTGCCGGCAAGATGGCCAAGGCAGAGATGAAGCTGGTGCCGGAGAAGTAGGGAACCTCACCCCCGCTCTCGCCTTGGCGAAGCTGAAGCTTCGCTTCGGCGTAGCCAGGTCGCGGACCCTCTCCAGAGGAGAGGGGACGAAGTTCAATGGTCCCTTCTCCTTGGGAGAAGGTGGCCGGCAGGGCCGGATGAGGTTACTTGCCGCTCCACTCCGATCCACCGCGCGGATCACCCCTCGTCGATAGGAGGGGAAAGTTTGGGTGGCCCTTTACCCCCTCCTCCGCCGCCTTCTCTCCCCGCCCTCATCATCCAGTATCACCACCGTTTTGATTGGTGGCAGGGTCACGACTTTTTTCAGGTTCACGAAATCCGCCGTCTTGTGCGGGATGGCCATGGCTTCCACAAAATGCTGCTGGAATTTGGGTTCGACCGCCGTTTCAATTTTTTCAATGCGGCGAACAACGCTCTCGATTTCATCCCGCGCCCCTTTGTTGAGCAATGCTATGCGCGCTCCCGTGCCGGCGGCATTGCCCGCACTCTGCACGCGGGACAAATCGCAATCGGGAATAAGCCCAAGGATCATGGCGTATTTCATGTCGATGTGGGAACCGAACGCACCCGCCAGCCTGATCTTGTTCAAGCTGTCAATGTTGAGCTTGTCCATCAGCAGGCGAACCCCTGCATAGAGTGCGGCCTTGGCCATCTGGATGGCGCGCACGTCATTCTGCGTGACGCGGATCAACGGCTCGTTGCCATCGACACGTGGCTGCCTCACAACATAGTTGAAAGTGCGCTTGTAAGCCTCAATACGGGAAGACTTTTCCGCCATGGCACCATCGACCAATCCGTCCTGACTGATGATGCCTGCCAGATACATTTCGGCAATGGCCTCGATGATGCCGGAACCGCAGATGCCCGTGACGCCAGTGCTGGCAATGGCTTCCTCGAAGCCTTCTTCATCGGACCAAAGATCGCAACCGATCACTTTGTAACGCGGCTCCAATGTCTCAGGATCGATGCGCATGCGCTCAATGGCACCGGGTGCAGCGCGCTGGCCGCTGGAGATTTGTGCACCCTCAAAGGCAGGCCCGGTGGGCGAAGAGCAGGCGAGAAGCCTGGCCTTCGACCCCAGCACGATTTCCGCATTGGTGCCGACATCAACGCAAAGCATATAGTCGTCCTGCTCATGGGGCGCTTCCGAAAGCACCATGCCCGCCGCGTCGGCACCCACGTGCCCGGCAATGCAAGGCAGCACATAGGCCCAGGCGCCGGCGTTGAGCTTGAACTCAATCTCGCGGGCCGGGAAGGTGAGCGGCAATCCGGTGGCAAGCGCAAAGGGTGCTCCTCCCAGTTCGGTCGGATCAACACCAAGGAACAGGTGATGCATGACGGGATTGCCGACCAGCACCACTTCCAGAATATCGCTGAGCGGAACATTGGCTTGCTTTGCCACTTCCTCGGCCAGTTGCTGCAAGGCCATGCGGACCGCCGTGGTCATTTCCTTTTCGCCGCCCGGATTCATCATCACATAGGAGAC
>JANNFZ010000049.1:0-10764 GCA_031380375.1 Hyphomicrobiales bacterium | reverse complement strand
TGGTCGCCCGCATCGGCGATAAAGCCGGTCACCACTGGTGTTGAAGAGATACCTTTAAAATGCTTAATGATTGCTTGATTACTATGCTCAAAATCTACACGAGCTGAGCCAAATGACTCATCACATAAAAATGCAGAAGGTCTGTTTGCGGTCCGAGGAGACAAAGGACTGGATCCAGGTGACGCCGCCTTCGGCATTGCGCGCGACTACGCCACCGCAAACGGCATCGCCATTCCTGTTGATGGGAATGTTCAGGCCATCGGGAAAATTTCGTTCAACCATGTAGCGGGGCATATTCCTTCTCCTATTCGGTGTTCATCCACGGTGGATGCAGATGAACAGTGCTGGAAAGCCGGTTCATGGTCTTGAAATTCCGCCTGAAAAATTCTGAATTCTTGTGAATTCCCGGTATAGATGAGCCATGCCGCCAAAGAACGACAGGTTTGGACCTTTTGTCTTCGACCGGCAGCGCCGGATGCTGCTCAAAAACGGCTCTGTGGTGTCCGTCGGGCAAAAAGGCTTGGCACTGTTGGAGGCCTTGCTGGCCGCCGACGGTCGCGCCGTTTCAAAATCAGACCTGATTGATGCCGCCTGGCACACTGACAATATTGAGGAAAGCAATCTTGCCGTTCAAATTGCGGCTTTGCGGAAAACCTTGGGCACAACCCGCACGGGAGAGGATTGGATCGCCACGGTCCAGCGGGTTGGCTATCAGTTTGTCGATCCTGACAAGGCCGGGGCCGAGGCCGGGGCGGCGGGCGATGGCGACAATCCGTCCATGCCCGCAAGTCCGGCTGACAAGCCTTCCATTGCCGTCCTTCCCTTCCTCAATATGAGCAGTGATCCCGAGCAGGATTATTTCAGCGATGGCGTGACCAGCGATATCATCACCGAACTATCGCGTTGGCGTTTGCTGTCAGTGCTCTCGCGGGCCGCCACCTTTCGCTATCGCGGAGGCACAACAGACATCCGGCAGATCGCGCTCGATTTGAAGGTCCGATATGTGCTCGAAGGCAGTGTCAGGCGCTTCAGCGAACGAATGCGCATCACCGTTCAGCTCATTGATGCCGAAACTGGCAATCATGTCTGGGCCGAAAAATTTGACAGGCAACTTTCCGAAATCTTCGAGGTCCAGGACCAGGTTGTCAGAACCATTGTGAGCACCTTGGTGGGTCGCGTGATGGTGGCGGATGTTGAACGGGCCAACCGGAAGCCGCCGAACAGCCTTGCCGCCTATGAATGCGTGTTGAAAGGCAATGCCCTGCCTTGGGGCGATCCTCACGGTGCAGCCGAAGCCACACGGCTTTTTGCCAAAGCCATCGAGATCGATCCCAACTACGGGTTGGCGCATGCATTGCTGGCATTCATGTATTTGGCTGCGTGGAAAAACGACACGGGAGAGTCCAGCAAGGTGCTGGATGAGGCCTGCGAACTGGCAACGCGTGCAACAGCGCTGGATGGCAATGAGGGCACCTGTTTTTCAGTACTGGCACTGGGCTGCCTTTCAAAGCGCGCTTTCGAATCCGCCCTGCAGTACATGCACCATGCGATTGAACTAAATCCCAATAACCAGTGGAATGCCGCGGATATGGGAATCATCCAGTTCTATCTTGGCCATGCGGACGCGGCACTTGAATTTTTCAAGCGCGCGAAAGAAATTGATCCCTATTTCGCACCACCGTGGTATTTCATGAATGTGGGGCTGGCCCACATGATGAAAGGCCAGTTTGCGGACGCCTTGGCGGCGTTTGAGCTGTTTCCGGTTCAAAATTTCATGATTTCGGCCCTTAGGGCCGGTTCTCACGCCCGTCTGTCTGACCCATCAGGAGCGGCTTCCCACATGCGGCAATGCCTTGACTTGCGCCCCGGTTTTACAATCCGTCACTACATGTCGAAAGAACCCTACAAGAATGTGGCGGATCGCATGACCATGGAGGAAACCCTGCGGATTGCCGGGCTGCCGGAATAGCGTCAGAGCCGTGCGTCAAGACTGGCCTTTTGCGTTTGGGCGTGAGATGCTCACACTTCAATCATCACCCGGAGTGAGCCTATGTCCCTTTCCATGTATGAATTGTCCGTGCCCACCTTTCAGCGCATGCTCAACCAACTTTCGGGCGTGCTCGACAAGGCGGTCGCCCATGCGGCGGCGAACAAGGCGGATGCTTCCGGACTTCTCGCTTTGCGGTTGCATCCCACCATGTGGAACCTTGCCGAACAAGTGCGGGCGGCGTGCAATTTCCCGGTGCGTTCCTGCGTGCGCCTCGGCGGAGCAGCAATGCCGCAGTTTGAAGGCAAAGACGACAGTATTGAAGCCCTCAAGCAGCGTATCGCCTTCACGTTGAAATTCATCGGGAGTGTGCCCGCCACCGCCTTTATCGATAGCGAGGACAAGGAAATTGTATTTCCGACTGGTGACACGCAGCGCAAGATGAGCGGGCAGCAATATCTATTCAACTTCGCTTTGCCCAATTTCTATTTTCATTTGACCGCAGCCTATTCCATCCTGCGCCAACACGGCGTGCCGCTGGAGAAGGAAGACTATCTTGGCGAGGATTGAGAGAGACTTGCTGTTTTTGCAGAAGCGAATGCCCCTTTGACTCTCCGTGGGCCCAATCGCTAAAGAACGCCGCGAAACCCCCCATACTCTGCCCCAACGAAGGGGGATGACGAAAGAGATCAAGATGTCGAAGCCCCGCACACTCTATGACAAGATCTGGGATGACCATCTCGTGCATGAGGCGGAAGACGGCACCTGTCTTCTCTATATCGACCGGCATCTCGTCCATGAAGTGACGAGCCCGCAAGCCTTCGAAGGTCTGCGCATGACGGGCCGCAAGGTGCGGCATCCTGAAAAGACACTGGCTGTTGTCGATCACAATGTTCCAACAACCGACCGCTCCAAAGGCATTGCCGAAGAGGAAAGCCGGATCCAGGTGGAAACTCTGGCGAAGAACGCCAAGGATTTCGCAATCGAATATTTTCATGAACTCGACAAGCGCCAGGGCATCGTCCATGTCGTCGGTCCCGAGCAGGGCTTTACGCTGCCGGGCACCACCATCGTCTGCGGCGACAGCCATACCTCGACGCACGGGGCCTTTGGTGCGCTGGCCCATGGCATCGGCACATCGGAAGTCGAGCATGTGCTGGCCACGCAAACGCTGATCCAGAAGAAGGCCAAGAACATGAAAGTCGAAGTGAATGGCAAACTTGCCAAACATTCGACAGCGAAAGACATCATTCTTTCCATCATCGGTGAAATCGGCACGGCGGGCGGCACAGGCTCGGTCATTGAATTTGCCGGCGAAGCCATCCGCGATCTCTCCATGGAAGGCCGCATGACGGTCTGCAACATGACGATTGAGGGTGGAGCGCGGGCCGGCATGATCGCCCCCGACGACAAAGCCTTCGATTATCTGAAGGGCCGTCCGCGTGCGCCCAAGGGAGAACAGTGGGATGCGGCGCGGCGCTATTGGGACACGCTCAACAGTGATGAAGGCGCCCTTTTCGACCGCATTGTCAAACTTGATGCCGCTTCCCTTCCGCCCATCGTCTCGTGGGGCACCTCGCCTGAGGACGTCATGGCGATCACCGCTGCCGTGCCTGACCCCAACATGATTGCTGATGAAGGCAAGCGCCAATCGAAGTGGCGGGCCCTTGAATACATGGGCCTCAAGCCCGGCCAGAAAATGACCGACGTTGAGCTCGATGTGGTGTGGATCGGCTCTTGCACCAATGGCCGCATCGAAGACCTGCGCAATGTCGCGAAGATTGTTGAAGGAAAAAAGATCGCGGGCAATCTGGCCTATGCGATGATTGTGCCAGGCTCCGGCCTCGTCAAGGAACAGGCAGAAGCGGAAGGCCTTCACACTATTTTCAAGGCGGCAGGCTTTGAATGGCGCGAGCCCGGCTGTTCCATGTGTCTTGGCATGAATCCCGACCAGTTGAAGCCCGGCCAACGCTGCGCCTCGACATCAAACCGCAATTTCGAAGGCCGCCAAGGCTATCGCGGGCGCACTCATTTGGTCAGCCCGCAGATGGCGGCGGCTGCTGCTTTGGCCGGGCGCTTTGTGGATATCCGGCAGCAATAAACGCGCCGTCGCTCCCCGATGTTGTCGACCCGCGTTCAAGAATTGACTTCTGCGGCTGCGGCAAGCGTTTCCGTCACAATGGCTTCGACATCACGTTCAGTCGCACGATGGTTGACAAAACAGGCCCTGAGGGCAAACTGACCATCGATCTTTGCATTTGAAATATAGACCCGGCCTCTGGCAATCATGTGTCGCAGGATTGCCTCGTTGTCCTTGCTGCGGTGCCGAAAGCAGACGGCACTCAGCGCCACTGGCGCCATGATCTCCAGTTCGTCATGGCGAGCGATGATTTCGGTCAAAAGCCGGGCGTGCCGGATATCCTGCAACATGGCCTCGCGGAAAGCCGCCCGGCAATGATACTGCAACGACATCCATAGCTTGAGTGCGCGGAACCTGCGAGACAATTCAATCGATTCCCCGAAAAAATTGAAACCTTCAACCGGATCACTGCTGAAGGACTGCACGTATTCGCTGCTCTGGGAGAGTGCCAGTCGGGCAGCGGCGGGGTCGCGATAAAGCAGGCAAGCGCAATCGACAGGTTGATACAACCACTTGTGGGCATCAAGCGAGATGGAATCAGCTTGTTCAAGGCCAATGAATTGACCCGGAATGGCAATTGCGGCCAGAGCCCCGAAACTTCCGTCGACATGGAGCCAGAGATTTTCGCGCTTTGCTATGGCGGCGATTTCAGACAACGGGTCAATTGACCCCATTTGAACGGTGCCCGCGGTTGCCACGATTGCGATGGGAATGCGATTGGCACTGCGATCCTCGGCAATTGCTCTTTCAAGGGCATCACTGCGCATGCGAAAATCCTTGTCAGTTGCAATGAGGCGCAGGTTCTGGCGTCCGATTCCCAAAAGGGCCATTGCCCCCGGCGTTGACATGTGGACTTCCTCGGATGCGTAGACGACACACGGCTTTGCGCCGGTTTCGTTTGCCGCGCATTTTGCCTCCCGTGCCATTGCCAGGCCCATCAGATTGGCTGCCGTGCCGCCTCCGCACAAAGTTCCGGAAAAACCATGACATCCGATTGCTTCGGCCAGCCAACCGACAACCGTGTGTTCAATTGCGGTGGCTGCGGGACCAGAGCGCCATGACGTGACATTCTGGTTGAGCACCGCTGAGAGGAAATCACCCATTGCCCCAACCGGCTCTCCGGAACCGAAGACATAACCGAAAAATTTGCCACCCGATGGGCGGGAATGCTTGGCGATGGACGAGAAGTCCTGCAGCACGTTATGCCCCAAACCGACCTCCGGCCAGTGTCTCGAAAACAACGCAGTTGTTTCTTCGCCGCTTGTATGGGGAAATGCCGGAAGTGCCTCCACTTCCCGCCAATAGTCCAAGGCAAGATTGCGCGCCTCGTCAACAAGCTGAAGCAAATCCCGGTCATTTATTGCCAGTGAATTGGCCAAGTTTTTCTCCCAAGGGTCCGAAAGAATCCATAAAAAGTCTGTGCTTGGATTGACAAGTGCCACTAATTTAGGCGGGCTTCAATACCTGCCCCGAACCGAAATTTCGAGGCGCGCCAAGGCTATCGCGGGCGCACTCATTTGGTCAGCCCGCAGATGGCGGCGGCCGTTTTGGCGGAGCGTTTTTGTGGAAATCCGTAATCGTTGAACACGGTCATCGATTTACGGTTGCTTAAGGTTATGTTTACGATAATGACATGACCGGGCGGTAGACAGTGAGTCGGCAGCGGGACTGCCGGTGAGCAGCGTAACTGGGGAAGTGCTTTGAATTCGACTATTTCGGCTGATGCCAAGTTTCTGCGTCGCGTGTTGCTGGCGCTCATCATTCTCACCACACTTGCAGGCGGCATGGCGGCTTTTACCACAGCGCGGGCCATGGAGCGGGAAAACCCCGGTGCTTGCCTGTTGTTCTGCGAATAAGCAGGCCTGTCCTTCCCACAAGAATGTTGAATTTGCCGGGTTCTGGTCTTAATGGGCCAGCCCATGGCAGCACGTTCCACCATTTTCATTGATGGCGAAGCAGGTACCACGGGTTTGCAGATCCGTGACCGGCTGAAACATCGTGCCGACATTGAGCTTGTTTCCATTGCACCCGAGAAGCGCAAGGACCAGGCGGCACGGCGCGATCTCTTGAACAGTGTTGACGTGGCCATTTTATGCCTGCCGGATGAAGCGGCGATTGAAGCCGTTTCACTGATCGAACCTTCATCCAAAACCCGCGTGATTGATGCCTCGACGGCGTTCCGAACCGATCCAAAATGGGCCTACGGTTTCCCGGAACTCGACCATGCCCAGGCGGCGCGCATTGCCGAAGCTGGCCGCGTGTCCAATCCCGGCTGCTATCCGCAGGGTCTCATCGCGCTGGTGAAGCCGCTGATTGCGGCGGGGATCATGGCGAAGGATTTTCCCGTCACCTACAATGCCGTCTCAGGTTATTCCGGTGGCGGCCGCAAGATGATGGAAGACTATCAGGCGAAAGGTGCAAAGGCTTCGCCCTTCATGCCCTACGGCCTCACCTTCAGGCACAAACATCTGCCGGAGATGAAACTCTATGCCGGCCTTTCCCGCGACGTGATTTTCCAGCCTGCTGTCGGCAACTATGCCCAAGGCATGCTCGGTTGCGTGCCCCTGTTCATCGATATGCTGCGGGGCTCGCCCAATGCCGCCCTCATCCATTCAGCACTGGCGAGCTATTTCCACGGCAGTCGTTTCATCGAAGTGGCACCGCCGGAGGCAATTGAGCGGGCGCCTGCAATTGATCCCGAAGTTCTCAACAATTCGAACCGCATGCGGCTCCATGTCTTTGCCAATGAAGCGAAAAGCCAAGTGTTGCTGATGGCCATCTATGACAATCTCGGCAAGGGCGCCTCCGGTGCCGCCGTGCAAAACCTCAATCTGATGATCGGCGCGGATGAGGCCACCGCCGTCGATCTCGCGGCCTAAGGAACAGGACCATGCAGAAGTTTGAAACCCTCGACGGCGTTGCGGCTCCGCTCAACATCGTCAACATCGACACCGACATGATCATCCCGAAGCAGTTCCTGAAAACCATCAAGCGCACGGGGCTCGGCAAGTCGCTGTTTTTTGAAATGCGTTACACGCAAGCGGGTGAGGAACTGCCGGAATTCGTGCTCAATAAAAAGGCTTATCGCAAGGCACAGATCCTGGTGGCGGGTGACAATTTTGGCTGCGGTTCGTCACGCGAACATGCGCCCTGGGCGCTTCTTGATTTTGGCATACGCTGCGTGATTGCCACGAGCTTTGCCGATATTTTCTACAACAATTGTTTCAAGAACGGCATCCTGCCCATCGTCGTATCCCCTGATGACCTGAAGAAGTTGATGGATGATGCCGAGCGTGGCTCCAACGCCACCATGACCATTGATCTGCCGAAGCAGGAAATCCGCGGCCCTGACGGTGGCAAGGTGAAATTCGACATTGACCCGTTCCGCAAGCATTGCCTGCTCAACGGCCTCGATGACATCGGGCTCACGCTTGAAAAAGCCGCGAGCATCGATGCCTTCGAAAAGAACAACGCCGTGAGCCATTCATGGCTGTGATGTAGCTGCCCCTTGTCGGCAATCCTCACCACGGTCCTGCCGGTCTTCGGGCTCATTGTGCTTGGCATTGTGCTGGCCCGCATCAATATTATTGATGCGCTGGCGGGGCGCGGCATCACGCTCTTTGTGTTCAACCTCGCCATTCCGGCCTTGCTGTTTCGCACCGTTGTCATGATGTCGGAAAGCGATGCCGCACCTTGGGCCCTGTGGTTTGCTTTTTTTGGCGGCTTGGCAATGACGTGGCTGGCGGCAGCGCTGGTTTCAAGGCTCATTCCAAGTCTTGAAGCCAGTGGCGGAGCGGCGGCCGCCATGGCGACGGGCTTTGGCAATCTGGCACTCTTGGGCACGCCGCTGGCGCTGGCGCACTTCGGTGAGGGCATTGCCGTACCCCTTGGCCTCATTCTTTCCATTCATGCGCCACTTTTGTGGACGGCCGCCACGCTGCACCGGGAAATTGCCAGGCATTCGGGGCGGTTTTCAATCGTCGGCACGGCACGCGAACTCTTTGTCATGCTGGCCCGCAATGCCATCATTCTTGGTCTTTTGGCAGGCGGGCTGTGGCGCGCCACGGATCTGGGGCTTCACCCCATTGCTGATCGCATGTTGCAAATGCTGGCCGATGCCAGCGTGCCTACCGCCCTTGTGGCACTCGGCGTGTCACTTGCAGGCTACTCTCTTAAAGGATCATGGAGCGGCATGTTTGCCTTGATCGGCCTCAAGATGGTGTTGATGCCGATCTGCGTGTTTGTGCTGGCGCACTATGTCGTGGCCCTGCCGCCGCTGTGGAGCAAGATTGCCGTGCTGCTGGCGGCCATGCCGACGGGGGCCAATGCCTTTCTTTTTGCCCAGCGCAATGAGGAAAGTGTTGCGGCGGTTTCGGGTGCAGTGGCACTTGGCACAGGCCTTTCGGCACTCAGTGCCTCGCTGCTTTTGTGGTTGATGGATATCAACGTGATCTGATCATGCCCATGCGTGCCGCGATAACTGATAAAAGCAAGGCCGCCACAAGAAATGCCATGGAGACAAGGGGGGTGGTGGCCATGAGCCCGCCGTCCACCATGCGACCGCCTGCTGCGGCCCCGATGGCCTGGCCCAGATAGACAACCGATGTATTGAGTGCCACCGTTGCTGCCGCAAGGTGTGGGGCCAGCGCCACAAGCCTGCTCTGTTGCAATGAATTGGATGAGAACGAGCCAAGTCCCCAAAGGCTTGCTGCCACCATGGCGAACCAAAAATATCCATAGGCAAGCGCAAAACCGGCAAAGCCAAGAATGAGCGCCAGCAGCCCGATGGCCACGGCTTTGTCTACTCCGGTGCGGGCGACCATGCGTGAAGCAACGGAGTTGCCAATGACGCCCGCAATGCCAACAATCGCAAAGGCAATTGAAATGAGCGCGGGCGTCGCGTCAAAACCGTCCTTCAATATGGGTGCGATGTAGCCGAACATGGTGAACTGCCCGGACATCGACAGAAGGGTCACGACAAAAACCACCAGAAGCACCGGGGTCGTGAGGGCCTGTTTCCAACTGGCCAGACTCAATGCCGGCACGAAGAGCCCGGGCCGGAGGACCAGCCACACGGCAGCGGCTGCCACAAGTGACAAGACACCCATGAGGCCATAGACGAGACGCCAGTCAAACTGGCTGGCCAGCAGTGCTCCGATGGGGATGCCTGCAACTGAAGCAGCCGACCAGCCGATGAAGATAAAGGCAATGGCCCCGGCGCGCCTTTCCGGCGGCACGAGCAGGCCCGCCGTGGCGGCGGCCTGAGGTGTGAAGACGGCGGCACCAGCCACCGTTACAGCCCGGACCAGAATTTGCAATTCAAAGCTCGGCACCAGCGCCGAGGCCATGTGACCAGCACCATAAAGGAGTAGCGAAAAACACAGGAGCGTGCGGCGGTCGATGCGGCTTGTAAGGCCTGCCAATACGGGCGCGCCAACACCCACCACGAGGCCCCCTGCCAGCAAAAGCAACCCCGCCCGGGCTGGCGAAATCGAAAAATCGCGCACCAGGTCATTGAGCAACCCGGCAGGCAGAAGAATGCCGGTGCCGATGATGAAATTGCCGAACAGCAGCACCCAGAGGGCAAGCCTGTTTCCGGTGTCATGCGTGTCGGTCTGCGTCATGGTGCCATTGGTTGTGAGGTTGATTGGCGCTTGCGGTACGCCCACCAGGAGATTAGCTTTCGGCCTTTCCATGAACCCGGCGGGGCAAATCTCCAAGATGAAAATTGTAAAAATCGGCGTGATTGGTGCTGGCCAGATGGGTTCCGGCATCGCCCATGTCTGTGCTCTGGCGGGCCTTGAGGTGGGCCTCAATGACGTGAGCCGCGAACGCATTGACGCTGGCATGGCCTTGATCTCCGGCAACATTGCGCGGCAAGTCAAATCCGGCAAAATCACCGAGGAAGAGCGGGTTGCCGCCCTTGCGCGCATCACGGCGGTGGAATCCTATCAGGGCTTTGGCGACCATGACCTCGTAATAGAATCGGCGACCGAGAACGAGGAGCTCAAGAAGAAGATTTTCGAGGCGCTCTGTCCCCATGTAAAAAAGGAAGCCCTGCTCGGGACCAATACTTCCTCAATCTCGATCACCCGCCTCGCCGCCGTCACTGATCGTCCGGAAAAATTCATGGGCGTGCATTTCATGAATCCGGTGCCGCTTATGGAACTTGTGGAATTGATCCGCGGCATCGCCACCGATGATCCGACCTTCAAGGCGGTCAAGGAATTTGCCACGGGCCTTGGCAAGACCGTGGCCATGTCAGAGGATTTTCCGGCCTTCATCGTCAACCGCATCCTGCTGCCGATGATCAATGAGGCGGTCTATACGCTCTATGAGGGTGTGGGGGGTGTTGAAGCGATCGACACAGCCATGCGGCTCGGTGCGCACCATCCCATGGGGCCTTTGCAGCTTGCCGATTTCATCGGGCTCGACACTTGTCTTTCGATCATGCAGGTGCTGCACGAAGGCTTGTCAGACTCGAAGTACCGGCCCTGTCCGCTGCTGGTCAAATATGTCGAAGCGGGCTGGCTTGGCCGCAAGAGCAAGCGCGGTTTTTATGACTATCGCGGCGAAAAACCCGTGCCGACGCGCTAGAGCACGATCACTTTTGGTCGAATTGAGCAAAAGTGATAAA
>JANNFZ010000059.1:0-4375 GCA_031380375.1 Hyphomicrobiales bacterium | reverse complement strand
CGAGAGACTAACGCGAGTTATGCAGGGATTAGTTTTTTGATCTCTACTTCAGCAGAGACTGGCATCGCGTCACGCTCAAATTGGCGAACATTCGCGACGAGCTCTTTGGCCCGGGCCAGCTTGTCTTTTCGCCACTGAGGTTGGCCGTACGAGAGCGTGAGATTGTCAAAGACCGTGAACACGTACTCTCGCAGGTTACTGACGCCCCAGAAGGAGAGACCAACGATCAATTTCTCTAGGCCGTACGAGTCGTAGATGTAACCGTTATACGCATTCCAATATTTCACCAGACGGATCGTCGGTTTGATCATGAAAAGCTCGTTAGTATTTTTGGCGGTCAGGGTAGCGTTGAAGTCATTCGGATTCGTGTCCTGCCAAGCACCCGAACCGTCCGGAATTCTGTACCCAGAAAAAAATACCTGCTTAAGCGCTGGCACAAGATCAAATTTGATGTGGTTGAGCTGAAGAACCACGCTTGGTGATGACTGCTTCATGTCAGAGCTTGCATAGTAGATTTCGGCGAACCTCTTTATGCGATCAAGATAGGTCTGAGGCGTATAACTATCTGAAAATACAACCATATAGTCAATATCCGAATGGTCGTCCATCGAGCGCGGCAGGATAGTGCCGCGCGTCGATGAGCCAAAGCGGAACTGCTCGCTCAGTCCGGTGCCGAAATGGCTGTTCAGGCGCGACTTGATTGTGGCGATGGAGGTATTGATAGACTTTTCTTCATCGCCAGAGAGAACAGCTGCGCTGGCCCGGCTTTGAAGATAGGTGATAACCGACATTAGTTTCTTCCTTTATCGACGCGGTGCGCTGCTTCCCCTTGATCGATGCCCGCTCTGGCGATCTCAAAGTCTTTCCGCGAGAACTGCGCACTGGCCTGATTGAGCTCGTTGCGCCGCTTGGTGAATTTGTCCATTCCGGCAATCGCCGCCTGCTCGTCACAGGCATAGGTCAGCTTGATTTCCCGAAATACCCGCACATCATTGCGCAGGGTGAGGTACTGGTCTCCGCTGCCCTTGTGCGCTGAAGCCCGTTCTGAGGGCTTCAGGAACGTCATTAACGACGTTAGGATGGCAACAACCGCCGACATGATCCCGGCGATGTTGCCGTAGTCTTTGAAGAACGCCGCACCCGCCAGGGCACTTAGCACGACGGATGGGATGCCGAGCCAGTAGTGATATAGAGCCCAGCGATCACCAGCGTTGAAGTGCGCTTTCCCAGAATGAATGCAGTCTTCCTCGATACGTTGCAACTCTGCCTGAATGGCGGGCTTGGGATCAGGTGTGGCGCTCATGGGCTATTCCAATCGCGCAGCTTGCGCGGCGGCATGACCTGCGAGTGTGGTGACGAAGGTCTTAAAGCTCGTCATGTCGGACAGCGACGCGTATTCACCAGTGCCTGCCGCTGTGCGCGGCGAGGTCATTAATGCAGCCGTTGTGTAAAGCTGCTCCTTTGCCAGTCGCTGGCACAGTACGTCGTAGCGTTGCTGATACGACGCGCCTTGGAACTCCTTGAACACCTGGAAATGCGGCGAGCTGTCGCGTACCGGGCTTCTGGAACCCAGCGCATCCTCCACCAACATCATCCAGCCGACAAATGGCTTGGGCTGATGGCCGAACGCATCCTCGCGATAGGCCGTCCAGAGATCGTGCGCCGTGCCAATGGCTTCTTCGGTCCGGTTGTTGAAGTTGTTCCCGAAAGACGGGCCAACCTGGCTTTTCAACTCGATTGCAGCGATCAGCTCGCCCCTATCCATTATCAGCAAGTCCCAGAGCTTAGTCGGACGAAAATACCCCGGCAATGTCAGTACGGCGCGGGCTTGATGAATCTTCGCGTTTGCAAGGCCGTTGGCCTTCACAACATCAATGATCAATGCGATAAAGCCGTCCATATTCTTGCCACCAGTGACACCAGAGCGTTCTCCTTGGTCAGACTTGCCAGCCTCAATCTGCTTCTGCTTCGCCTTCTCTCTGTTGCCCCAGAAGGCCATGACAGCCTCTTTGGTCTTACGCTCATAGTCGGATAAATCAAGGGCCATTTTCAGTCACCGTTTCCTCCTAAAGCTAAGCTCTCCAATTTGGTCAGTCCATACAGGATAAATACCGCCCGATTGCAGGCTGCGAGGTCTTGCACCTCAGCCGCCCTTCTCAGTTCCCGCCTTAAAGTGTCAGGAACGTTCTTCCATTTGGGAACACGGATACGCCGAAGGTATTGCGCCTGAAAACGTAGAAACCCTCCCCGCATCTTGGTCGAATACGTCGCAACGAACATGCGGGCGATGCCTGACAGGAGAACCGCCTGGAGCGCCCTTAAATCCCATTCATCCGAAGTGATGAAATACAGATTGTGGTGAGGGTAAAGCTTGCCCTCTTCATAGACGACCTGGGCCTCGCCCTTGATATCCGGAACCAGCAGCTTCGGTTTCTTCGTCAAAGACGGGGAGATACGGTCAATCGTACGATACCAATTGGCCGGTGCTTTCTGCGCACAGTGCCGCAGGGCAATGACATCTTTACGCGCTTCGAGGTATCGCCTCAAACGTGGGTAGTCCTTAAGATCAACCAATCTTGCACTATCGGCGAAGGGGTTGATGACTCCGAGCCCACGCCACTGAACCGTGCCGCTCAGGATGTCGCGGGTCATTACCAAGGGTTGTTTGCGATCCTCTTCAACGTCGAGTTCGTCAAATCGGCCTATAAACGCCTGATCAGCGCCAGTTGCGACGCCAATGCCAACTCTGCACCCGGCCTGTTCAAGGGTGGGGAAATCTAGTTCAAGACGGCGGACAAGCGCGACTTGATCCGAGGACTCCAGAATCCAAGGCTCGGTACCAACCGCAACTTTGGTCAGCTCACGTACGGCTTCGAGCTCGTTCGCGGAACGCTTAGCAAGGAGCTGGATCGCCAGTCCAGCCAACACAGTGCTATCGATCTCGGGTCGGCAGGCGAGACGCGTCACGTCGGGTTTGTCGCGAGTGATGATAGTAATTGCCGGGTAAGCGATCACATCGGAATGGAATGCTGGGGTGTCGGTCATATCGACATGAATCTTCAGATGAAATTCTTTAGCCACTAGAGCGCGAAGCGGCCCTCCATAGCGATTTTTCATCCACCGGTCTGCGCAAATGAACCCGAGCGTACCGCCTGTTTTCAACAGCCGCAATGAGCGCTCAATGAACGGAATGTAGAGGTCTGCGCGGTCATAAATCGTGGCATAGCGAGCGCGGTACTCAGCCAAAAGGGCAGCGGGGATCATCTCCTGTCGGACGTAGGGCGGGTTACCGATCACAAAATCAAACGCCTCGGGCAATTTTTCCAACAGGAAGTCTCCTTGCATCAGCCAGCGATTCGCAATCACCTCCGCCGTTTGGGCAATGAGGCCCGCTTTGGTCAGCCTTTCAATCACAAGCGGACGGACACGATCAAATGTATCGCGATGGATCTCGACAGCCCGAATGCTTGAGCCAAGATCCTCCATTGATTGGGCGGATTTGTCGGCGACCGTCCATGCTGACAGCAGACGATCAATCACGGGGAATAGAAAGTCCCCATCTCCAAACGATGGCTCGAGTAGCGTCATTTGGTAGAGGGGACGGTCACTGGTATAGCTAGCCAGGTCGAGTATGAAGTCCACGACCTCGCGACGCGTGAAGATGGCGCCACGTTCCTCAATGCCGCCGCGATTCGCCAATTCCTCAACCGCCGCCGTTACTGGGCAGAGGTCGAGAAATGAAGTCTGGCGCATGAGAAGATTCATATTCATCAAAAGAGGCTTTACTTGTTGATCTCAAAGGGGAAACGCCACCCCGTTTGGAGCGATCACTAATATTATCGTAGAGCCGTATTGATGGCCTTGTTGCCTCTCGATGAAACTAGAGTATGAGTTGGCGTTGTGCCCAACCAAATCCATCTCGCCCGTGCGAACATCTGCCAACACCAGTGGCACGCGAGACATCTTCGCAGCGCTGCACCGAGTGGGCTGCTTCGTCATTGCCGACCCCTGAGACAAGGGAGGCGCGCCTTTTTCAAAACCTCGGCTTCGAGGCGCTGACCGGTACTAGCTTAGGCTTTGCGTGCTGGAGTGCCCGAGCAGGCTCCGTCATCCCCGCGCGCTACACCATGGGCCGTATGGCGACGGTGGCAGTGAACGAGTTCGTCTTTAAGCAGCCGGTGCGCGTGGGCGACCTGCTGTCGTTCTTCAGCAGTGTTGAAAAAGTGGGCCGCACGTCAATCACCATCAAAGTGGAGGTCTACGCCGAGCGGATTCGCGCGCAGCGCAAGTACGTCAAAGTCACTGAGGCCTCACTCACCTATGTGGCGATTGATGACCAAGGCCAACCACGTGAGTTGCCGAATCCTGGGGGATC
>JANNFZ010000576.1:0-3238 GCA_031380375.1 Hyphomicrobiales bacterium | reverse complement strand
CAGCAGCTTGATGAAGGGTTGTGGGCCATTGGTGAACCGCGCTTCCACCAGTTGAACTGGAACTATCTGGTGGCGGGAAGTAAGCGTGCCCTGCTGTTCGATACCGGCCCCGGGGTTCGCGACATCTCGGTTGTCGTGAAGGCGCTCATCAATCTGCCGGTGACGGCGTTGCCGTCGCATATGCATTTTGACCACACGGGCAATCTCCATCGCTTTGACGATCTGGCGATGGCTGACCTCGCCCTGCTGTGGGCGCATGAAAAAGACGGGATGATGCAGGAACCGGGCGATCTTTTTCTCGGGCATTTTGAGGGCATGGTATGGCGGCCTGTGGCCGTCAGACACTGGTGGCCCATCGGTCACGTGATTGATCTTGGCGGGCGGCAACTCGAAATACTGCATACGCCGGGTCACGCTGCCGAGCACATTGCGCTCTGGGACGCAGTTCACAATATCTTGTTGGCAGGCGACTTTCTTTATCTCGGCGCGCTTTGGGGCCAGACCCGGGGTGCCAACCTCGCTGACTATGAACGGGTGACGGGTGAGCTTTTGCAGCGCATGGACGGAGCTACACAAATCTTTGGTGCCCATGGCCAAGCCGAGGGTAACGACCAGCACGCCGCCCCCAGACTTGCGAAACAGGATGCGGAAGACCTTTTAACCACGCTGAAAACGCTTCGGAAATCCGGAGAGATGCCGGGCCGTGTCGAAGTCAATGCCCGCATCTATCTGTTGACCGCACCCCACGCATTTGCAGCTTGGCAAAAGCCCTGAAAATCAATATAAAGAAACCTTTATATAGTTTGAGGACAGTTCATGCCCCGCCAATCCTTCACGGAAGCCCTTGCAACGCGCCCCTGGCTCTTGGCCGATGGCGCAACCGGCACCAATTATTTCCAGATGGGCCTGACCTCGGGGGATGCGCCGGAGATGTGGAATTTCGAGCATCCTGAACGTGTGCGGGATTTGCACCGGCGCTTCATTGAGGCCGGTGCCGACATCATTCTCACCAATACATTTGGCGGCAACCGCCACCGCCTCAAGCTCCATGACTATCAGGACAAGGTCCATGCCGTGAACATGGCTGCCGTCAAGAATGCCCGGGCCGAGGCCGATGCTGCGGACCGTGATGTCTATGTGGCGGGCTCGATGGGGCCGACGGGTGAAATCTTCATGCCGGTTGGCACCATGCCCCATGAAGAAGGAGTTGCCGCTTTCGCCGAACAGGCCATGGCCCTGAAGGATGGCGGTGTTGACGTGTTGTGGATCGAGACCATGTCATCGGAGGAGGAATTGCGTGCCGCCGTCGAAGGGGCAGCAACGGCGGGTCTGCCGATCGTCACCACCATGAGCTTCGACACCAACGGCCGCACCATGATGGGCATCACGCCCAAGGCCTTCGGGGCGCTGGCTGCATCGCTTTCGCATCAGCCTGTCGCCATCGGCGCCAACTGCGGTGTTGGTGCATCGGAACTCATCGCCACGGTCATGGGCATAACAGAAGCAAGGCCCGATGCCCATGTGGTGGCCAAGGGCAATTGCGGCATTCCGCAATATCACGATGGCAAGATCCATTACACCGGCACGCCGGAATTGATGGCGGACTATGCCCGCATCGCCCGCGACGCTGGTGCCAAGATCATTGGCGGGTGTTGCGGCACGAGTCCTGAACATTTGGCATCCATGCGCCGTGCCCTTGAAAGCAGCGCCCGCGGGCCACGGCCGACGCTTGAACTTGTGGAAACAAAACTCGGTCCGGTTTCGGAATTGGCCAAAGGAGTGGACAAGGCAGCAGACGGTGCCGCCAAGCGTGAACGGCGCAGGGGATAATCAGCTTTCCGGCTTCGTCAGTCTCTTCAACACCTGGTACTCGCGCAGGATCACCCACATGATGACGAGATCGAGCGCCGAAATGGCCAGCAGTGCCGTGGCATGGGTCTCGCTGTAGCGGTGCAGTTGATAGACCACAAACAACCCCATGGCGGTGAGTCCCGCCGGGAAGGCCCAGAGCCTGCGGCTCAACAGACCGAGGACAACAGCGAGTTTCACGGCCCCGTGTAGCAGGAAATAGAGGCCAAGAAAAACCCGCGTGCCATTGCTGAAATGGCGCATGAAATCCATCATGAAGGCGACCGTTGCGCCATTGGGACTGTCAACCACGGCGCTCTGCGTCAGAAATGTAACTGCATCCTGGATCATGTCCATCGATATGAAAAACAGGGCCACCCCGCACAGGGTTTCGATCGTCGCAAACAGGCCCTTCAACAGGATGCTGGCGACAAACAGCCGGTGGGTTTGCTGGTCTTTCATTTAGCGCCGGTCAATCCCACGCGAAGGCCTTGACCACCACAGGCTTGCCCAGCATGAAGCAGTCACTGACCAGTTGCAGGGGGGAAACATCGACTTCGGACTTCCGTGCCTTCAGGAGGCGCGCGAACTTTTTATAGATGTCCTCGTATTCGTGAAGCTGCGCCTCGCGGACCGTCTTGCCGTTGACAGCAAGAACCGAACCGCCGTTCTTTAAGCACATGTGCAAGCCATCCCTCGTTCCGATTTCAATTTCCCAGGTCTGTTCGCCCTTCTGGCGCCAATCGAACACTGCTGAAAAATCAGACTTCGCACCATCGCCGCGCTTGAAGTGGATGTCAGCGCCGATGGCAGTCGCGGAATTGGCGGGCACTTCGATGGTGGCACTCTCGACATAGATCGGTTGCGGCAGGATTCTGGTGACAATCGACAGGGCATTGATGCCCGGATCAAAAACCCCAAAGCCACCGGATTGCCAGATCCAATCCTGGCCCGGATGCCAGCGGTTGACATCCTCTTTCCAGGTCACACGCAGGAAGTCCACATGCTTGCCCTTGAGCCTTGCTTTGGCCTCGTCGACCGACTTGTTGTAGCGCGAATGCCAGGTGGCATAGAGCACACGTTTTTTCTTTTTGGCATGGGCCTCCATGGCCAGAAGTTCGCCAACCGTTGGTGTCGGCGGTTTCTCGATCAATACATGCCATCCGGCATCGAGTGCCTCCATGGCCATGGCAAGGCGCACCGAAGGCGGGGTGCACAGTGCCACGGCGTCAACTTTCAATTTGCTCGCGCGGAGTGCGGCGAGTGATTCAAAGCATGGCACTTCGTCGAGCGTCGCATTTCGACTGACGCCCGCCACCAGTTTGAAATTGCGATTCTTGGCAATGCACGGCAGGTGCTGGTCCTTTGCAATTTTGCCAAGTCCTACGAC
>JANNFZ010000056.1:0-2695 GCA_031380375.1 Hyphomicrobiales bacterium | reverse complement strand
ATTGACACCTTGCGCATGATGAAAATCGATGTGCTGGCGCTGGGCATGCTCACTTGCATCCGCAAGGCCTTCGACCTCATTCGCGGGCACGGCGGCAAGACCTATGATCTCGCCACCGTGCCGCGCGAGGACCCGGCGGTTTATGAGATGCTGCAGAAGGCTGATGCCATCGGCGTCTTCCAGGTGGAGAGCCGGGCGCAATTGAACATGCTGCCGCGCCTGAAGCCCGCGAAATTCTATGATCTCGTCATCGAAGTGGCACTGGTGCGGCCAGGCCCCATCCAGGGCGACATGGTGCATCCCTATCTCCGACGGCGGAGCGGCTTGGAGAAAGTCGAATACCCGTCACCTTCCCCGGAACACGGCGACAAGGATGAGTTGCTTCAGGTGCTGAGCAAGACCATGGGTGTTCCGCTGTTTCAGGAACAGGCCATGAAGCTCGCCATCGTGGCGGCGGCGTTCACGGCCGAGGAAGCCAATGGGTTGCGCCGCGCCATGGCGACGTTCCGCAATGTAGGCACCATCGACAATTTCCGCGACAAGTTTGTGGGCCGCATGGTGGGGCGTGGCTACGCTTTGGATTTTGCGACCCGCTGTTTCAGGCAGATCGAGGGTTTCGGCTCATATGGCTTTCCCGAAAGCCATGCCGCGAGCTTTGCCCATCTTGTTTACATATCGGCGTGGATCAAGAAGTACCACCCGGCGGCCTTTGCCTGCACGCTGCTCAACTCCCAGCCCATGGGCTTTTATGCGCCAGCCGAAATCGTGCGCGATGCAAGGGAGCATGATGTCGAAGCGCGTCACGTTGATGTGAATTTCAGCGCCTGGGACAACTCACTTGAGCTTTCACCCCAAGGTGCTCTGGCTTTGCGCCTTGGCTTTCGCCAGGTCAGCGGGTTCCGCTGGGAGTGGGCGAAAACACTTGTGGCGGCCCGCAGCAATGGCTTTGACACGGTCGGCGTGGTGGCGCGGCGCACCCAGCTGTCCAAGCGGGCGCTCGTCATTCTGGCCGAAGCCGACAGTTTTCAATCCATTTCCATGGACCGCCGGGAAATCCTGTGGGCGGTGCGCCGCCTTGCCGATGATGATGCCCTGCCGCTGTTTCAGGCCCTGCATGTCGAAGAGCAGCCGGAGGAGGAGATCGATCTTTTGCCGGTCATGCCGCTCAGCGAACATGTGCTGGCGGACTACCAGATGCTGCGGCTTTCATTGAAGGCGCATCTCATGTTTTTCCTGCGCGACCTGTTTCGCAGCGAGGGTGTTTTGAGTTGTGCCGAGATCAACACGGCCCGCAACGGCAGCAAAGCCAAATGCGCGGGCATTGTTCTTACGCGCCAGATGCCGGGCGATGCCGGCGTGGTCTTTGCAACCCTGAGCGATGAAACAAGTGTCGCCAATGTGGTGGTTTGGCCGAAACTTGTTGAAGTGTTTCGCCGGGAAATCATGGGGGCGCGGCTGATGCTGGTCGAAGGCAAGGTGCAGCGCAGCCCGGAAGGAGTGGTGCATCTCGTCGCCGAACGTATCTTTGACCGATCACACGAATTGCGGCGGCTTTCCGAAGACCAGATGCAGGCTGCTCCCGCCCGTGCCAACGACCGCCATCCGCGCAATGTCCGCACCGTACCGAAGTCCCGGGATTTTCATTGAGCCGACGGCAAGACGGGCAGGTTACAGAACGCCGCGCCGGATCTGGTCTTCCTCGATGCTCTCAAAAAGTGCGCGGAAATTGCCTTCGCCAAAGCCTTCGTCGCCCTTCCTTTCGATGAACTCAAAGAAGATGGGCCCGATGACGGTTTTCGAGAAGCGTTGCAACAAGACCTTGGTCATGCCGCCTTCAACCACACCTTCACCATCAATGAGAATGCGGCCCTTTTTCAGCCGCTCAAGGGGTTCGCCGTGGCCAGGCACGCGGGCGTCGATCTTGTCGTAATAGGTGTCGGGCGCACCCGGCATGAACTTCAGGCCAGTGGTTTCCAGCGTCTCGATGGAGGTGTAGAGATTCTTGCTGCCAAGGGCGACATGCTGAATGCCTTCGCCATGGTATTTTTTCAGGTATTCCTCAATCTGGCTTTTGTCATCGCGGGACTCATTAATGGGAATGCGGATCTTTCCGCAAGGACTGGTCATGGCCCGCGACATCAGGCCGGTGAATTTTCCCTCGATGTTGAAGAAGCGGATTTCCTTGAAGCTGAACAGCTTCT
This sequence comes from Hyphomicrobiales bacterium, assembly GCA_031380375.1. Classification (GTDB taxonomy): domain Bacteria; phylum Pseudomonadota; class Alphaproteobacteria; order Rhizobiales; family Aestuariivirgaceae; genus Aestuariivirga. The sequence goes on along the minus strand of JANNFZ010000056.1, from coordinate 494 downwards.
CATAAAAATCCGCCCAGGCCGTCATGTTGCCGCGTTCGACATTGTGGGTGAGGTGGTCAATGTAGTGAAGGCCGGTGCCTTCGGGCTTTGCATCACGTTCGCCCAGCCATTCAAAATCGATATCATAGATCGAGCCCTTGGTGCCGTAACGATCGACAAGATAGATGTGCAGTCCGCCAATGCCCTGGATGGCGGGAATGTTGAGTTCCATGGGGCCGATTTGCGTCATGGCGGGCTTGGCACCCAGCGACAAGGCGCGGTCAAACGCCCGCTTTGCGTCGACGACCCGAAACGCCATGGCGGGTGCCGAGGGGCCGTGCTTTTCAGCGAAGTTGCTGGCGAAAGAACCCTTTTCGGCATTGACGATGAAATTGATGCCGCCCTGGCGATAGAGGGTCACGTTCTTCGAGCGGTGCCTGGCAACGGGGAGAAAGCCCATCATGCGGAACAGCTTGTCCAGTTCCTGCGGGTCGGGATGGGTGAACTCGACGAAC
>JANNFZ010000549.1:0-7191 GCA_031380375.1 Hyphomicrobiales bacterium | reverse complement strand
AGAGCGTCACGACGGGTCCGGGCTTCACATCAACGATCTGGCCTTTGACGCCGAAGTCGTCGAGCACACCCTCAAGGTTGCGGGCATTGACCTCAAGCGCATCACGGGAAATTTCCGGCGCGCGGGCAGGTTTTTTCGGTTCCGACAGGAGTTCAAGTTCCGGCAGTTCAAAATTGTCGCGCCGGGCTTTTTTTGTTGCCGCAGGTTTGGCGGGAACTTTCCGATGCGGTGCCGGTGTTTCGATTTCTTCTTCCGTTTCCGTGTCGTCATATTCGAAGACAACAGCGGTTTGTCCGCGGCCCCGCATGGTGCCACTGCCCGGAGCAAGGCGGGCAAGAATGTCGTCATCGCGGGCATCAACTTCGGTCAACCGTGGAGCACCCCTTCTGACCGGGGGCGGCACATCGTCGGCGCGGCGATTGAACAGGGATGCACCCGCCAAATATCCATTCCAGGTCGTGCGCAAGACCAGAATTCCAAGACGCTGCAGAAGGCGTCCGATAGCCCGGAGACCTTCAAGACTCGTGTCAAGATCAAGGCCCAGGGCGCGTGCGAAGGACCACAGGAGCAATACCAAGGCGACTGCGCCAACAGCGCTTTGCAGCAACCGGCCTTTGAGGAACATAGCGAAGGCCATGCCCATGGCACCGCCAGCGATGTCGCCCATTTGACCACCGAGGCCGCAGGCCAAAGGCCAGGCCTGGGGTACAGGAAGTGTCGACAGCAAAACCGCGCCACTGATGGTCGCGAGGATCCAGGTCAGCAGGGTCATGCGCAGATTGGTGATGGTGTCGTGCTTCAGAAGACGGAGCACCCAGACCAGCGGAATGAACAGCAAGGGCAGGGCACCAAGGCCGAGATTTTGAGCTAACAGGTCAGCGAGAACCGAACCGCCATAGCCCAGCCAATTCCGCGGCACGGCGTCGGTTGCATGATTTAAGGAGGGATCGTTGGTGGACCAGGAGGCCAATGCGAGGCTCGCGATGGTGATGGCGGCCAGAAGCGAAAGGCCTGAAAGCTCATAGGCGCGGTCCCTGAGAAAACGCCTGAGGCCAAGGGGAATGGCACTGTCGTCGGTGTCGCGTGCGTCGTGCATGGCCATGGCAAGGCTCCTCGTCGCCGCCTGGAATCGACCGAACGGCATAACAAATGGTTAACGGAGCTTGGCCCGGGCTTGGTTAAGGGCAGGTAAAAACCGGATTTCAAACCCGCATTTGGGCAACAAAAAACCCCGCCGAAGCGGGGTCTTCCGAAAGCGCTTCGAGGCCGGTCAGGAATAGGCGCGCTCGCCATGGCTGGTAATGTCGAGGCCCTGCCGCTCGTCCTGTTCGTCGACACGAAGGCCAACGGTCACTTTGCAGATCGTCAGGGCAACGACGCTGACCACGGCAGACAACCCGGCCGCCGTGAGAATGCCGATGACTTGGGCCGTCATTTGCGTATTGGCCGAGTATTCAACCAGCTTCACCGAAGTGTCGATGGCAAGATAATCGGTGACACCAATGCCACCCAAGAGGTTCGGGTTGACAAAGATGCCAGTCATCAGGGCACCGGCAATGCCGCCGATGCCGTGGACACCGAAGACATCAAGCGCATCGTCATAACCAAGTTTACCCTTGAGCCAGACGACGGCGAAGAGGCAGACGATACCAGCGACGGCGCCAATGATGATGGCGGCCATGGGACCAACCCAACCGCAAGCCGGTGTGATGGCCACAAGACCTGCAACCATGCCTGAGGCGGCACCGAGAAGGCTCGGGTGGCCACGGGTCAACCATTCACCGAAGGTCCAGGCGAGGGTTGCCGCCGCCGCACCAAGGATCGAGTTGAGGATCACAAGGCCTGTCAGACCATTGGCTTCGAGGTTGGAACCGGCGTTGAAGCCGAACCAACCAAACATCAGGAGGCCCGCACCAATCAGTACAACCGTGAGGTTGTGGGGCGCCATCGGTTCCTTGCCCATGCCGATGCGCTTGCCGAGCATCAGGGCGCAGACGAGGCCCGCCACACCAGCGTTGATATGAACGACCGAGCCACCGGCAAAGTCGATGGCACCCCAGTTGAAGAGCCAGCCATTGGCGGTGTTTACAACGCTTGCATAGTCGGCAAGGACCACGGACTTTGCCGCATCATCGGCGGCGGCCGCAAGCCTGGCGAGGAAATCCGTCGCAGCTGCGTCGCCGACAGCGGCCTTTACAGCGGTGATGTTTTCAGCAGACAGCGTATAGGCATCGGGACCCGCCCACCACCAGACCATGTGCGCCATGGGAAGGTACGAGAAGGTGAACCAGATCACCATGAAGATCAGGACCGCCGAAAACTTCATGCGTTCGGCAAAGGCACCGACAATGAGGGCCGGGGTGATCGCCGCGAAGGTCAGTTGGAAGATCACATAGGTGTATTCCGGAATATAGGTTTCCTTCGAGAAGGTGGCGGCCATGGTCGAAGGATCGACGCCGGAGAGGAAGGCTTTCGAGAGGCCACCAATGAAAGCATTGCCATTGGTGAAAGCCAGCGAATAGCCATAGACAACCCACAGGATGGCGAGCACGCAAAAGACGATAGTGACCTGCATGAGCACGGAGAGCACGTTCTTCGAACGGACAAGTCCGCCATAGAACAGGGCGAGGCCTGGAATGGTCATGAGAACGACAAGTGCGGTTGCCGTCAGCATCCAGGCGGTGTCGCCCTTGTTGATGCTGGCTGCAGCGAATGCACTTGCTGTCGGCAGCAATGCTGCCAGCAAGCCCCCTGACATCAGGGCCAGCGCCGGCCTTTTCAGTTTTTCCCACGTTGACATGTATAAGTCCTTTCTTGGTCCAATCGGTTCAAGGGAATTCATCAGAGTGCTGCACTTCCGGTTTCACCGGTGCGCACGCGCACGGCCAGTTCGAGGGGCAGCATGAAAATCTTGCCGTCGCCGATCTGCCCGGTCTGGGCGGCGTTCTGGATAGCCTCGATCACCTTGTCGGCAATGGCGTCGTCGACGGCGACTTCAATTTTCACTTTGGGGACAAAGCTCACGGCATATTCAGCGCCGCGATAAAACTCGGTGTGGCCGCGCTGACGGCCGTGCCCTTTGACTTCGGTGACAGTGATGCCTTGAAGGCCGAGTGCCCCCAAGGCTTCGCGGACTTCTTCGAGCTTGAATGGTTTGATGATTGCGATGATATATTTCATTGGATGCCCTTCCGGGTTGGTTGACCGGGGAGTGCAACTCAAGAGTCGTGCCAAGCCGAATATTTTTTAAATCATTGTTTGTGTTGTAGAAAATTTGTGAAGTTTGCGACGCCCTTTTTGTGTTAGCCCATATTTCAGGCATTCATATTCATCTGCCTATTTATTAATCTAAAAGGAAGTGGCGTGCACGAACCAATTGTCAGTGATGTTGTGATTGCCGGTGCCGGACCGAACGGCCTCGCCATGGCCTTGGGGATGGGGGGCAAGAGCTTGCGTCGACCCCTGAGTGTCACCGTGCTTGATGCGGGGGATCCCCGGACGCGGCTCAACGGAAACCATGATACGCGGGGATCAGCGCTCACACGGGCGACGCAGCAGCTCCTCCGCGTTCTCGGGCTCAGTGACAGTTTTTTTGTCGAACTGCAGGAGATGCGCGACATCAAGGTGACAGATGGTAAGGGGCCCCTGTCGGAGCGGCCTTCGCTTCTCTCCTTTACCACGGATAACAAGCATCGTGCCGCAGCGGCCATCGTCGAAAACCGCCATCTCAATGCTGCACTTCTTGCCGTTGTCGATGCTTCACCGCAGATCACGGTGTTGACAGGACAGAAGCTTGCCGGCGTTGCCATACTGCCCGGCCGTGCACATATCACCACGGATACCGGACTTTCATTTTCCGCTCCATTGTTGATTGGTGCGGACGGGCGCGGTTCATTTGTGAGAAGTTCTGCCGGCCTGACGGTTGCGGGGCGCTCCCATCACCAAGTCGCACTCACTTTCACCATGGCACATACGTTGCCCCACGACGCCACGGCGGAAGAACACTTCACTGCTGACGGCGTCTTTGCGCTGCTGCCCCTGCTGGGCACGCGTTCTTCCGTTGTGTGGGCCATGGCAGCGCAGCGGGCAGGCGACTTGATGGCGTTGCCAGAAGCGGAATTTGTGAAGCACTTGCAAGACCAGGTAGGTGATCACTTGGGCAAGGTGGCGCTCGAGGGCACCAGGCAAGCCTATCCCTTGCACACACAATTGGCGAGCGCACTCGTCGCTGAACGGGTGGCCCTCATCGGCGATGCCGCCCACCTGCTCCACCCTCTGGCGGGTCTTGGTCTCAACCTGGGTTTCAAGGACGTGGCGGCACTTGCCGATTGCGTGCATGACGCGGTGGGCCGCGGCGAAGACCATGGCGGTGCTGAAGTGCTCGCCCGCTATGCCCAGTGGCGGCGCTTTGACACGGTCTCAACGACCGCCCTCATTGATGGCATGAACCTGCTCTTTGCCAATGACAACGTGGCGCTTAAAGTGCTGCGTGATGCTGGCCTCTGGCTTTTTGATCGCATTCCGCCAATCAAGAACGCACTTATTGGAGAAGCTTCCGGCCTCACCGGCAATCTTCCCCGACTGATGCGTGGCATTTTGCCTTAGCTGCGCCTCAGGCCCGCTGCCTGAAGCTTGACTTCATAGTCGGCCATGAGTTCGTGTTGTTCAGTCCCGAGCTTGAAAAGATAGGACCAGGTGAAAATGCCGGTGGAATGGCCATCGCTGAAGATCAGACGCACCGCATAGTTGCCGACAGCTTCGGCGCGGGTGATCGTGACATTTCGCTTGCCCCAGACCAACTGCTCCTGGCCCGGTCCATGGCCTTTCACCTCGGCACTGGGGCTTTCGACACGCAGCAGTTCGGCGCTGATCTCGAAGCGTTCGCCCGTCTCAAAGGCTGTCGAAAGCGTTTGGCCGCCGTCGCGCACATTCAATTCAGTGGGCCAAATCACGCCTGTCATGGCTCAGGCCTTTTTGATGTCGCGGGCCTCATCCTGCAACATGATCGGAATGCCGTCGCGGATGGGATAGGCCAGTCCTGCGGCGCGCGAGACGAGTTCCTGTTTCTCGGCATCATAGGAGAGCCTGGTCTTGGTCACCGGGCAGACGAGGATTTCAAGAAGCCTGGGATCGGTCTTGCCCATGTCACTGCAACCGCAAGCGCTGGCCCGCAGCACCCGAAAGTGCGAGCTCCGTCAAGGCAATCAACATATCGGCCCGCATGCGAAGGTCGGGGGCCTCGAGCAGGGCCTGTTTTTCCGGTGCCGCATAGGGTGCGAGTTGCGAGAGCGTGTTGACAAGGGCCTCAGTCGAGACTTGCTCCACTTCTTCCCAGTTGGCGCTCATGCTGTTGGCTTCGAGATATTGCCGGAAAGCCCTGATGAGCGCCGGACGATCGACGGAGCGGGCGCCATCATCACTGACAAGGTCAGCGGCAAAATTTTCAAAACTCACGCGCGCCCGCCGATAGGGCGTGGTGACCTCCAATTCGTCCTGCAATTCAAAACGGCAAATGCCGGTCAATGTGACGAGAATGCGGCCGTTGCCGGTTTCGGAATAGGACGTGATCCGGCCTGCACAACCGATGCGCAGAAGCGACGGCTTTTCTGCGCCATCACCGGGCTGTGGCTGGATCATGCCGATCATGCGCTCGCCGGTCATGGCTTCGTCCATCATGGCGAGATAGCGCGGCTCGAAAATATTCAAAGGCAAATCGGCGCGCGGCAAAAGCAAAGCGCCGGCCAACGGAAACAGCGGCAATTTTCCCGGAAGCTCGGATGGTGATGAATAGTGTTTCATGCGAACAGCACCGAAGAGAGTTTGCGGCGGCCTTGCAAGGTGAATTCATCCTTCGGCCCCCAGGCTTCGAAGAATTGCACGAGCTGCTTGCGCGCCGCCGCGTCATTCCAGTCGCGCTCCTTGCGGATGATGAAAATGAGGTGGTCGGTGGCTTCGGTCTGTTTGCCGGCACCATTGAGCAGCACCGCGAGTTCAAGGCGCTTGGCATGATCGTTCGGATCGCGGGCAATTGCTGTTTCCAGTGCCGCAACGCCACTTGTATCAACAGGGTTGAGCAGGAGATCGAGGGCGGCCCGGGCCGCGATCACATGGGCATCACCGGCCTTTTCGGCAGGAACCGCTGCCAGTGTATCGCCGGCGGCCGCAAGTTGATTGAGCGCCATTTCGGCCCGGGCCTTCAAAGCATAAGCCTCGGCCTGGGCTGGATCGGCACCAAGTATCTGACTGCAAGTGTCGATGACGGCGGCGTGGTCGGCTTGTTCAAAAGCGTTGCGCGCCATGGTCAAGGCCTCGGCAATCTGTTCCGCGAGGCCACCCATTTTGCCGAGGCGATCCACGAATTGGCGGATCTGCGATTCCGGCAAGGCGCCCATGAAACCATCGACAGGCCGGCCATCAACGAAGGCAAAAACGGCAGGGATTGATTGTACGCGCAACTGCCCGGCATAGGTCGGGTTCTCGTCAATATTCACTTTGACGAGACGCACCTTACCCTTCTGTTCCTTGACGACCTTCTCAATCATCGGCCCCAACTGCTTGCAGGGGCCGCACCAAGGGGCCCAGAAATCGACGAGCACCGGCACTTGCCGTGAAGCCTCCAACACGTCGGCCGGAAAACTTTGGTCTGTAGCGTCTTTCACCACGCCTTGGGCGGCGGCGTTCTTGGCTGGATCAAGGATCATGGTGCTCATGGCTGTGTCTCGGATTTGGATTGCATGTGGTGTTTCGCGGAAGCTACGGCAAGGGTTCGCTGACCGCCACCATGCGGGGCGTGTGGCCGCAGGCGGCGATGAATTTAAGAAGGTCGCGGGATGCAAGGCTCGTTGTGGCGGTGTTCACAAGAGGATGGAAGTTCAACACCTGTTCCTGCATCATGCGCTGGTCAAGTATAACGTGGGTGCGGCCTTGCCTGTCATTGATGAGGCCGAAAGGTGTCACCGAACCTGGCTCCACGCCCAAGATCTCCACAAGCAGATCGGGCTTGCCGAATGTCAGGCGCTTTGAGCCTATTTTCATCGGGGCGGTTTTCAAGTTGATGACGGCGTCTTCAAGCGCCACGATCAGCCAGATTTCACCCCTTTCATCCTTGCAGAAGAGGTTCTTGCAATGGCCGCCGGGGATCGTGTCATGGACTTTCTTGGCTTCCTCGACAGTGAACACCGGAGGATGTTC
>JANNFZ010000052.1:0-3311 GCA_031380375.1 Hyphomicrobiales bacterium | reverse complement strand
AATGATTCAGGCCGGACGAAGAGAACGGCCTTGTCGCCTTTCTTCACACCCTTGGGATTGCGCCCGCGCAATGGCCCGAAAGGCGTGTTGATCACAGCACCCTTGGCGTCGGCACTTTGCACGGTGCCGTGGAAAGGATTGTTCTCGCCCACAAAGGAAGCAACGAAAGTCGTTCCCGGCTGGTCGTAGATCGTCTTGCCATCGGCTATTTGTTCGATCACGCCATCACTCATGACGGCGATACGGTCCGACATGGTCAGCGCCTCGCCCTGGTCATGGGTGATGTAGATGAAGGTGATGCCGACGCGCTGCTGAATGGCGCGCAGTTCGGTGCGCATGTGTTGGCGGAGCTTCAAGTCAAGGGCCGACAGGGGTTCATCGAGGAGAAGCACCTTGGGCTCGACGGCAAGGGCGCGGGCAATGGCCACGCGCTGTTTCTGGCCGCCTGACAGTTCGCTCACCAGTTTCTGTCCCTGGCCATCAAGCGCAATGAGATGCAGAAGCTCTCCGGCTTTTTTCATGCGTTCAGTTTTCGACATGCCGCGCACCCTAAGGCCATAGGCGATATTGTCGGCCACCGTCATCAGGGGGAAAAGTGCCAGGTTCTGGAAAATAAGCGCCGTCGGACGCTTGTTGGGACCAATGCCTTCCATGTCCTGGCCACCGATCTTGACCCGGCCCGCCGTCGGATCAAGGAAGCCCGAGATGGTGCGCAGGATGGTGGTCTTGCCGCAACCCGAGGGACCAAGGAACGAAAAAAACTCGCCGCCCTTGATGTCGAGCGTTGCATCTTTTACTGCCGTGAATTTGCCAAAGCTCACAGTGACGTGGTCAAGCTCAACGCCTGCACTCATGTTCCATCCCTCACTCGCAGTCCCGCCGCGTCTTCTTGTTGCAGGCAGTCTCCAACGATATGCGTCCAAGATCAAGCGGAACCCACACCCAGTCCAAAAATGCACCAGCCCCGGCAACCAAAGGTCAACCGGGGCTGGCAGGTAACTTTGGACTGTCGCCGGCTTATGCCGACTTCAGCTTGTCCGCATATTGCGTGCGGAGTTCGGCATACCATGACGGCTCTGGAGGGCGGTGCCAGAGCTTGCCCAGGGCGTCGCCCGGATAGGCTTCCTGGAAGTTCTTTTTGAAGGCAGCCGAGGTCAAGGCATCAGCACCGGTGACAACCGGGTTGTAGCCCGAACCGTCAGCGACCATGGCCGAGACTTCCGGCGTATGCAGGTAGTTGAGGAAGGCATAGAGCTGGTCGGTGTTCTTCGCGGCCTTGAGCAGCGAGATGCCGTCAAGCCAGGTGATCGCACCTTCCTTGGGAGCCTGATAAGTGACGGGTTTTCCGTCCTTCTTGAGTGACAAGATCGGGCCATCCCATGTCTGGCCGATCCAGCAATCATTTTCAAGAAGGCCCGACTTGGTGTTGTCGGCTGAATCCCAGAACTGCTTGATCCAGGGCTTGTGCTCAACGGCGAAGGGCAGGATCTGGTCATAGATTTTCTTCATGTCCTCTTCGGACTTGAAGGCGTCGAGCATGCGGTTGGAAGGCAGCTTGCCGTTGCCGTCCATCCACAAGCCAATGCCGAGCAGAAGCGAATGCGGGCGGCCAAGAACATGGCCTTTCACACCGTCATCCCACAGCGAACCGAATGAAAGCTGCGCCATATCGCCCTTGTACAGGTCGGTGCGGACGGCCATGGCTTCCGTGCCCCAGCAATGCGGCAGGTGATAGAGGCCGTCTTCCCAGGTCCAGACGCTCTTCGAGCCTTCGAGCATGGAAGGCAGGATGTTGCCGGTGTTGGTCAGCTTGCCCATGTCATAGGGTGCGAGCACGCCAAGGTCCTTGAACTGCGGGGCGCGGTCGCGGGTTGGCTGGCAGAGGTCAAAGCCTTCGCCGCTGGTGGCCTGCAGCTTGTTGATCTGCTCTTCGTTCTGCGAGAACGGGGTCTGGTTGACCTTGATGCCCGATGACTTTTCGAAGTTCGGAATGACGTCGCCGGGGAATTCGTCCGACCACATGATGATGTTCATTTCACCCGAGGACGACAGGGCGTTCCTGGTGACGATGGGTGTGGCAAAGCCGACGGCGCCGAGGGCGACGGCCGACTTCATCAGGTTGCGCCGGGACAGGCTCGCGAGGCGAACCAGTTCCTGCGTCGATTTAAGTTTTTTCATTGACACTCCTCCGTGGCGGGGCGGCACCATGCCATCCCACAGTTTGACGAATTCCCGTACCGGCCGATTCTGACAAATCCCGGATCCGGTCTCTTGTCGCGTATGCCGATACTATGAAACGATTATGACAATCGGGCAATGGGGTGTTTTGGGCTGGACCAAGGCCAAGGCCAAGGCTGGAATCACGGCGCGGCCAGCCCGGATCAACCCTTTTTCTTGTAATAAACGTCCAGGAACACGGCCAGCATCAGGACGGTTCCTTTGATGACCTGCTGCCAGTCGATGCCGACACCCATGATCGACATGCCATTGTTCATGACGCCGATGATAAAGGCACCGATGACCGCACCGATGATCTTGCCGACGCCGCCGGTGACGGCGGCCCCGCCGATAAAGCAGGCGGCGATCACTTCCAGTTCAAAGCCCTGGCCTGCCTTGGGCGTCCCCACATTGAGGCGCGCCGCAAACACAAGTCCTGCCAGCGCAGCAAGTGCCCCCATGATCATAAAGATCAGGAAAGTCATGCGTTCGGTGTTGATGCCCGACAGCTTTGAGGCTTTTTCATTGCCACCCATGGCGTAAACCCGGCGGCCGAACGTGGTGCGGGTGGTGAGGAAGACGAACAGGGAGATCAGCGTGAACATGACGATCAAGACATTGGGTAGTCCCTTGAACTGCGCCATCAGGAAAGTGAAGCCGAGGAAGGCCACGGCAATGAGCAAATTGCGCCCGGCAAAAATGATGTCGGGTTCCTCCGCAAGGCCATGGGCCTGCTGCTCGCGCCGTTCCTTGACGTTGAAATAGATGATCAGCGCCGTCACCAATCCACCGATGACAAGCGCCAGAAGATTGAACGGCCCGCCAAATGCCGTGACCGAGAAGATGTCCGGCACAAATCCTGAGGACAGCAATTGGAAGGATTTCGGAAACGGACCCACCGACGCGCCGCCCAGCACCGTGATCGAAAGACCCTTGAACACCAGCATGCCTGCCAGCGTGACAATGAAGGCGGGGATTTTGTGGTAGGCCACGAAATAGCCCTGCACGCCGCCGATCAGCGCGCCAAGTGCTATGCAAATGGTGACGGACGTCGCGACATCCACCTTGTGCGTCACCATCAGGACGGCCGCGAC
>JANNFZ010000507.1:0-5414 GCA_031380375.1 Hyphomicrobiales bacterium | reverse complement strand
GCATCGGGGTAACACAGCTCGGAGAGGCCGACGGACTTTCCCGGCAGCCATTCGAGGTTGCCGTGCTTGCCGTTGTGGATGATGGCGTTCACTTTGAAAATGTGGCGAAGCCAGAGGTAGGCTGCAATGTAGCCGTGGGGCGGCACTAGGGCTGGATCATGATAGGTCGCTTTGGGATCGATGTTGTATCCGCGGGCCGGCTGAATCGCGACGGCGACGTTGCCGAATGTCAGCACGGGAAGGTGGAATTCACCCTCCCGGACAAACGGATCGGTGGCAGGCGCGCCCCATCGTTGTTCGAGTTGTTTGCGAGATATTTCTGGCAACGCAATGTAATATTGCAGGTAAATTGGGACAGACAGGCGGGTGTCAGAGTGCTTGTCACTGACCGCATTGGTGTGGTTTTTCTGCAACGTCTCGATCAGGGCATTGCCGTTTTCCGGGATGTTGGAAACGGCATGGCCTTGGATTTTGAGGGCCTTCAAGATGTTGATGGTGCTGGCGGGTGTGTCATAACCAACGCCATTGCCGATGCGGCCATCCTTGTTGGGATAGTTTGCAAGGATAATGGCGATGCGTTTTTCCGCATTCGGTGTTTTTCGCAACTTCGCCCAGTTCAACGCGAGATCAGCGACGAAGGCGATGCGGTTCGGTACGGGCCTGTAGGTGACGATGCGGCATTGGGTTTTCTCATGCCACAGGCTGTCGGCCTTGAATGAAATGGCGCGACTGTATATGCGGCCATCGAGTTCCGGCAGGACCACGGACATCGCAAGGTCTTTGGTACCGATGCCCCGGGACGACTCCATCCAGGCCTCTTCGCTGGTGCCTGCAAGCGTTACTTGCAGCACCGGGCAATCAAAACCTGCCAGCGGGTCCAACGCCTCATCGCCTATGGCGAAGGCTGTGGCATTGATGATGACATCGGGTCGTTGTGCTCCCCAATTATCGATGATTGCAGCTTGGCTGGCGCGGTCTTTCAGACTGGCGATGAACAGGGCGGAAACCGAAAGCCCAAGCACTTCGAGCGCATCGCAGAGCCTGTCGATGGGGGCCGTTTGTCCGCCTTCGATGACTGAACGGTAAAAGACAATTCCGATCTGTGCAGTCCCCACAGCCGGGCTTTTTCGAAATTCGCCTGCTGCCGGAAATGATTGCGGCGGTGATGCAGCTTCGCCGTTTTCGAGAAGGTGATTGCCGAAACGCAATAGCGATGTCGCATTCTCCGGTCCGCCATGGGCAAAGTATTGGCGCAGCCTTTCCGTGTCGGCAGGATTCAAATTGGAAAGCGCCGTGGTCGCAGCATCTGGTTCGCTGCCGCCAGGCAGAATGGCGAGTTTGATGCCACGCTCTTCGGCCAGCGCCCGCAGACTGGCAATGCCATAAGGCCAAAAGCTTTCACCACCGAGCAGGCGAACGATGATGAGCTTGGCCTGCGCCAAGGTCTGTTCGAGATAAAGGTCAACGGCATAGTTATGCTGCAACAGCATCAAGTTGGCGAGGCGAACGGAAAGTGTCCCGTCACCTGCATGGTCAACGGCGCGGGCGAGGTTGGATAGTTCGCTGTCCGCCGCCGAAAGGATGACGATGTCGGCAGGCGTTTGCTTCAGATCAACCGCTTCGGCGGCACCGTCGATGACACCGGTGGTGGTGGCGAGGAGGTGCATCAGCCCCCCAGGGATTTCCTGATTGCGGCCTGGTCCATGTGTTTTTCACCGATGACGACAAGGCGCGTGGAGCGGCGTTCGTCCTTGGCCCAGGGCCGGTCAAAATAACTGTTGAGGCGGGGACCGACGGCCTGCACCAACATCCTTGAGTCTGAACCTTTCACGTCAGCAAAGCCCTTGATGCGCAGAACGTCATGGGCGGCAATGGTGCGCGTCACGCGGGCCAGAAGTTCGGTCCTGTCGAGGCCCGGTTCGATTTCGGCGATGAAAGTGACGAAGTCATCGTGATCGTGTTGTTCCTCGCCTTCCATTTCGTGATGCGAGGGCCGATTGTGCATGTCGTCTTCGGCACAGCCCTTGAGGCCAAGCAGGACATTGAGATCGACAACGCCCTGTCTGGCTGTGACAAGGCGCGTGGCAGTACGAACCGCCCGCTTGAGATCGAGTGCCGTTTCAAGGGCGGTTGCTTCATCCAGCAGGTCAATCTTGTTGAGGATTACCATGTCGGCGGCGTTGAGCTGATCCTCAAACAGTTCCTCGATCGGGTTTTCATGGTCGAGATTGGGATCAGCAGCGCGCTGTGCAGCAATGGCCGCTTCATCATCGGCAAAGCGCCCCTCGGAGAGCGCCTTAGCGTCAACCACCGTCAGAACCCCATCGACCGTCACTTGCGATTTGATCTCGGGCCAGTTGAAAGCGCGCAGCAGGGGCTGGGGCAGGGCGAGGCCCGAGGTTTCGATGATGATGTGATCGGGACGGGGGATGCGCGCCAGCAGCTTGTTCATTGTGGGAACGAAATCATCGGCCACGGTGCAACAAATGCAGCCGTTGGACAGCTCGATGATGTCATCTTCGCCGCAGGCGTCGCTGCCGCAGGCTTTCAGGATTTCACCGTCAACGCCCATATCACCGAATTCGTTGATGATGAGGGCGAGCTTGCGACCACCTGCATTGGCCAGGATATGGCGGATCAAAGTGGTTTTTCCGGCACCCAGAAAACCAGTGATCACGGTCGCGGGGATTTTCGCATTCATGCTGTGGCTTCGCTTTCAAATCTGCTCAGCGTGTAGGCCAGAAAAATGCCGATTAGCAACCACATCACTAGATTGGCTGCAAGGCTGTTGCTGACAAAACTGGCGGCGAGGTGGGCGGGAACGCTGCTTTCCGCGCCGCCTGCAAGTTTTGGCGCGCCCAGAATATGGGGGAGAAGCAATGCTCCAACGGCAGCACTTCGCCACTGCATAGATGCTTGCGTCGCAAAAATCCAAAGCGCTGCTGCTGTGCAGATGATCGTGCCAAGCCACCAGATTTGCCGCGCCACCAGATCGGCGGAAGGCATTCCCGGCAGTTCGGGTGCGAGGCCAATGGCTGGTGCAAAGGACACTGCGGCAAAGCCGCAGAGACCCCACACCCAGCCGTTGGCCCTGGTGATTTTCAGGTTGGTGAGGACCGAAAGGCCGGCGAGCAAAAGGGCAAAGCCGATCCCGGCGATGACCGACGCCGTTGTAGTGAACAGCGTTCGTTCCAGGCCATCGGTCGGTGCCCATGCTTGGTCGTTGCCGTGTGTTGTGACGGGTGCCGCAGCATCGGTTGTCGTCGTCGTTGTTGCAGCAGCCCCGTGGTCGTGGAGTTGTTCAGGGTGTTCGAAGGTTTCGGCCTCAAGAATCAAAGGTGTGAGCCGCACATGCTGGATCACGCCCATGACGAGGCCAGCCGCAAACCCTGCCAGGATTGCGGCGAGCAGAACCCGCCGGATCATTGTTTTGAAGCCAGTTGCTTAGTGGCAGGGAAAGCCGATGGCGTGGCGGGTGTCGTGGGCGGCATTGTGCATGCGGCCATCATGGGCAAGGCCCACGCCAAACACCAGGAAGCTGCCAAGGAACATGGCCAGCGTGCCCGCAGCAAATCGCCGCGAAATGGAAAGAGTCTGTACAGTTGCGGTCATGTCACCCTCCGTGAGACCAGTTGCTTTTTGGGCTTGTCGCCCCGTCTCGTTCGGCAGGTCTCCTGACTGACGGCTCGAACGGTTGGCACACCTTCCCGGTTTCCCAGTGGGCTTTGCACCAACCTCGCCGCATACAGTTGCGGGGGCAGTCACGGCTTTGGCCCCGATTGGGTGGTCCGCACCGTGTTCCCTGTTAGGCTTCAGGCTGTGTGGCCTTTGCGAAGCACCGAACAATGCCTTCTTGGCAGGGTGGAAGGCGGTTCGTCAACCTGCTTGCGGCAAGGGTCTTCGATTGTGCGACTTATTCGCTGACGCCGCAGCCGAAACCAGCTATGATTCCCGTTAACGGTGCATTGACGGCACAACTGCTAGGCCAAGGATTTGGTGTGGCAGCTATTTTTTGTTTAAAGGGACGGTTCCATGGCGATGAGCCCCAAGTCAGGCAATGAGGCGCGGCGCGCCATGCGGGTCCGCAAGATTGCCATTTTCTCGGCATTCCTGTTCTCCTGCCTGATCAACATCCTGATGCTCACTGGCCCCATATACATGTTGCAGGTCTATGACCGGGTGCTGAGTTCCTCAAGTGTACCGACGCTCATTGCACTTTCGACAATCGTGGTGGTGCTGTATTTCTATTATGGCTTCCTCGAAGCCGTTCGTGGCCGCGTCATGGTGCGCATCGGCCGGAGCTTTGAAGAAACGATCAGGACCCGCGTTTACGACGTCGTCACCATGGCGGCGCTCAAGAAAATGCCGGGTGCCGCCGGCAGCCAGCCTTTGCAGGACATGGCGACGGTACGGCAATATCTTTCAGGCACTGGCCCCACCGCCTTCCTCGACATGCCTTGGGTCCCCATCTATTTTGGCGTGGTTTATCTGCTGCATCCGTTGCTCGGCCTGGCCGGCGTGGTTGCGGCAATCACCATTTTCAGCCTTGCACTTTTTACTGAATGGGCGGCGCGCAAGCCTGTCACCGAAGCGGCGGTTGCCAGTGCCAGGGCAGCCAACATGACTGACGAAGCACGGCGCAGCGCCGAGGCGCTTTATGCCTTGGGCATGAAGCGGGCGCTGCGTGACCGCTGGGCGGCATTGCAACAGCAATCACTTGATCTTTCAACCCAGGCCAGCGATGCAACAAACGGCTTTGGGGCTGCGTCGCGGGTCATTCGGCTTGCCGTGCAATCGGGATTGCTGGGGCTTGGTGCGTATCTTGCCATCAAAGGGCAAATTACCCCGGGCGGCATCATCGCTGGTTCCATCATTGTGTCGCGGGGCCTTGCCCCCATCGAAACGGCGGTCGGCAACTGGCAGCAGTTTCTTGCCACACGCAAAGCCATCAACCGGCTTGATACCGCACTTGCCGCCATCCCGCCCGATGCCCAGCCCATGCAGCTGCCGCCGCCCAAGGGCCTGCTGGAAGTCGAAAACCTCGTGGTCTTTGCGCCGGGCAGCGACAAACCGCTGCTCAATGGCCTCAACTTCAAGGTTCAGCCGGGACAGGCGCTCGGCGTCATCGGTCCAACGGGTGCCGGCAAATCCACTTTGGCACGGGTGTTGGTGGGCGTGCTTGATGCGCACCGGGGCAGTGTCCGCCTCGACGGGGCAACCCATGAACAGCGCAATTCCGAAGAGCGGGGCCGGGCCATGGGCTACCTGCCGCAGGACGTGCAGATTTTTGACGGCACCGTGGCGCAGAATGTTTCGCGCTTTCTGGAAAACGCCGATCCCAACAAGATTGTCGAGGCGGCCAAGCTCGCCAATGTCCATGACCTGATCATGCGCCTGCCCAATGGCTATGACAC
>JANNFZ010000473.1:0-9635 GCA_031380375.1 Hyphomicrobiales bacterium | reverse complement strand
GGCCAGGCGCTCGCGCTCGTCGATCGCTATTTCGGCGCAAATCCGATCATCAACATCGACAAGGTGACGGTTGATGGCGACGTCTCAGGTGATGGCCTTGTCATTCTTGCAGGTGAAGATATTTCCTGGCTCTATACAGTGACCAACGGTGGCAATGTGGCGCTGTCCGATATCTCGGTCAGCGACAGCGAAGGGGTCACGGTCGTCTATGAGAGCGGCGATGTCGGCGGCGACGGCATTCTCGGCCTCGGCGAGACATGGATTTACGCAGCGATCGGCACGGCCATTGTTGGCAGCTATTCCAACACAGGCACGGCTTCGGGTTCTTTCACTGACAGCACCGGCACAAAAGGCACGGACACTGAGACGAATGACTCCAACTATTTCGGTGCCGCCCCTTCCATTTCTCTGGTGAAAGACACACAAGGCACCGACACGACGGGCACGTCCCACACGGGCGATGGCATTGTCATCCAGGCCGGAACCAATGTGACTTGGATCTACACGTTGGACAACGACGGCAATGTGGCTCTGAACTTTGACAAATTCACTGGTCTTGTCGACGATGGCGGTCCGGGCGCTGATTTCAACCCTGTCTATTTCAGCGGCGATGTGGGCAATGACGGCATCCTTGGTGTTGACGAAACCTGGGTCTTCAAAGCAACGGGTCTTGCCACGCCGGGCGGTTATGCCAACTCGGCCACAGCATCGACGACTTTCACCGATGACGCCGGACATGTTGCAACGCCACACGACACCGACACCAGCAGCTATACGGGTGTATTCGTGGAAGACGGTCGCGCTCGCACCCAGGGCTTCTGGCAAAGCGTTTCCGATGCCTGGGATAATGTGGGCGGCCAGGCCAATTCCACGCTCGCCAAGTTCAACAGCGGCGAACTGCGCGATCTTGGGGGAGACACCATTCTTGACGTCAATCCAACGGCAGGTCAGTTCCTGCTGCTCGGCGATGCCAATGGCAATGGCGTGACAGATACAGGCGAATGCACACTGAAGATCGACCTCGTGACAGCGCGCAACCTGCTCGCCAGTTCAACGACAGGTGATGCCCGTCTCATCATGATGGCGCAGACCATCGCTGCGCAGCTCAACATCGACAATGGTGTCAAGCAACCCGACAACTTGATCAAGGAAGCCGTGCAGTGGCTTACAAACAAGGGTTCTTGGGCGGGGCTCGGCGTCAATATTGACGCGGACAACAACGGTGTTGTTGACACGTCAGCAGGCAAATTGCTGGGCACGGCTGTTGCCACCAGCAGCGGCGCTTGGCAGACCTACAAAGACGTGACCCAGCAGGACGCAACTTTGAATTTCTTCGCCAATGGTGAAGGCCTGAAGAACGCGCTCATGTGGTTCAACGACGGCCACTTGGTCACTTCGCTTCCCAACGGCACTTTCGTGGGCTGGGATGGGGACGGCCGCGGTGGCAGCACGACGGTTGCCGCCTGGCAGTTCAATAACCCGGATAATTTCTGGCTGACGTTGCATCAGGTCGACACCAGCATTGTGGGACTGACAGGCATCGCCTGAGGCACCCTCCAAAAGATTGGGGACAGTTTGCCTGAAAGGGCCAACTGTCCTTTTTTGTTGGCCAATCAATAGAGCGCTGCTTGCTCGGCACTGGCGGGAATGTAGCACTTGATGCGGGCAAAGGCTTCGCAAACGCCTGTGGCGCAGATGGTGCGGGTATCAAGGGCCAGCGACTGGACCACTGGTTCCCGGGCAAAGAGGATCGATTCACGATAGCCTTGCATCTGGCAGAAGGCATCTGCGGCTGGCTTGCCGCAACTCGTGTCATTGCCAAGGCAAGCGGAAATCGCCGAGCCGTCCAGTGTCGGCCTCGAGTAGCTGCGGGCCGATGCTTCAGCTTCACTGCTGAGGATCAGTGTGAGCGCGAAAATGCTGGCGGATTTCAACATGGTCTTGGCTTTCGATTGGTAACAGCGGACCGGCCGAACCCTGTTTGGGGGCGATTGAGCCCGACCGGATCCGCTGTCTTTCGCCCCCGAGAAGAGGCGAAACGGAGGGCCTAGCTGGTGGCCGAAATGGTCTTGTTGATGACAGTGACGGTGGAGGTGAGCACCACCGCATCGCGGGTGCCTGCAAAGGCCCCAGCTGACAGGAAGCCCGCTGCCAGGATGGCGGAGAGGATCATGTTGCGGCGGAAGGTCTTCATTGCGGGCTCCATCAGGGTCATGCGTTGAACTTGAGAGCACATTGGAACGCCATGCCGGAACCAGCACTGAACGGACCGTTCATCCGGGGTTTAGGAATGGGAAAAGAAAAACCCCGGCGTTTGAGCCGGGGCTGAAAAGTTGGACAGGGGATCATTTGCAGGGGATCGGGCTGTCCATTGGGAAGAATTTTGAACCGGGGCCAGGCCTGTCGAGCTGGCGAGGGGGCGGGGGTGATCAGGTCGTCCAAACCCGGACCCCGGTTCACAGCCTGGCCTTTCAGCCCGGCGTGTCGGGCTTATTCGTCAGAGCAATCCTCGACCTGGCACTCATCGACTTCGATGGCACCGAAGACCGGGAAAGCCTGGTTTTTTGCGATGACTGTGATGGTATTGGGGTTGCCCACACGCTCGGCAGGGGCGATGGCAGCGATTGCTGTGGCGGCCGAACCGACAACGGCGAGGACAAAGAGTGTGTAGCGGATCATGTGAACCTCCCAGGTTCGAATTTGTTCGATGGGTGGACATTAGGAGCCGCGTCCGGAACCCACACTGAATGAACCGTTCATCTGGCGTTTAGTTCCGCATTCGGCGGTATTTCAAAAAAAAATGCCCCGGCGTTGGGGGCCGGGGCGAGGATTTGGACAGCGGAACCGGGTTGCAGGGGATCGGGGGCTGTCCGGGGAAATGGGTGGAGAACCGGGACCCATGCGGCGGGCCTTGCGAGGGGGCGGGTTGAAAGACCAGCTTTCAGGGGCCCCGGTTCATGACACCCGGCCGCGAGTGGCCGGGCGTGTTCAAATTCATTCGTCGGAGCAATCCTCGATTTGGCATTCATCGACTTCGATGGCACCGATGACAGGGAAGGCTTCGTTCTTGGCGACAACAGTAATGTTGGCGGGCCGGGTCGAATGGTTTCCGGCGGGGCTGATGGCGGCGATCGCTGTGGCGGCTGATCCGATGACGGCGAGTGCGACGATGAGCGTTGTGCGTTTCATGTGAACCTCCCTGGTTCATCGTTGATGTTGGGAGCACATTATGAAGCCCCGCCAGAACCCGCACTGAACGGCCCGTTCATCCCTTGTTTATTTTGGTGATTGTGAAGGCGGGTTTTGCTTGACTGGCTGCCGACACCCAAAGGATCATGAAATGTCCAAGGATTTGAATTGGTTATCAGCATCGAAATTGGCCAAAGGCTATGCCAAGGGCAGGTTTTCGCCCGTTGACGTGGCCAAGGCCAGCCTTGCGCAGATGGAAAAACATGAGCCATCACTCAATGCCGTGTCTCTCGTGGACCCGAAAACCACCCTTGCCATGGCCCGCGCCAGCACAAGGCGCTGGAAGAACGGCGAGCCCCTGTCGGCGCTTGATGGCGTGCCGGTGCTGATCAAGGAGCTGTTGCTGGTCAAGGGCTGGCCGACGCTCAGAGGGTCCAAAACCGTCGACCGCAACCAGCCTTGGGACCAGGACGCCCCCGCTGTTGCGAGGCTCAGGGAGGCTGGCTGCGTCTTTGTAGGCCAGACGACGACGCCGGAATTTGGCTGGAAGGGTGTCACGGATTCGCCACTCACTGGCATCACCCGAAATCCCTGGAACAGGGACCTGACCCCGGGGGGCTCGTCCGGTGGTTCTGCGGCGGCCCTAGCGGCTGGCTATGCGCCTTTGGCCCTGGGTACAGACGGGGGTGGTTCAATCCGTATTCCGACGGGGTTCACGGGCACCTTCGGCCTGAAACCTTCGTTTGGGCGGGTTCCGGCCTACCCGCTTTCACCTTTCGGCACGGTGGCCCATGTGGGGCCCATGACCCGGACCGTTGGGGATGCAGCCCTGATGCTGAATGCCATTGCCCGGCCCGACAACCGTGATTGGTTTTCGCTGCCTTTTGATCAACGTGACTACGGCAAGGTTTTGAAAAAGGGCATCAAGGGCCTGCGCATCGCCTATTCGCCAAGGCTTGGGTATGTGGACGTAAATCCGGAAATTGCAGCGCTGGTCAAGAAGGCCGTGAAGGTTTTGGCTTCGCTTGGTGCCAAGATTGAGGAAGTTGATCCGGGCTTTGCTGATCCCGCCCCATGTTTTCGCACTCTTTGGTGGTCGGGTGCCCGGGGTTTGCTTGGTGCTTTGCCACCAGAGAAGAAAGCACTGCTCGACCCAGCGTTGGCCGATGTTGTGGAACAGGCAAGCGAAATCACCGTGCAGGAACTCTTTGAGGCCAACAAGGCGCGCGGCGCTTTGGGCACACACATGCGGCTCTTCATGGAACGCTATGATTGCCTGGTGACGCCGACCTTGCCTATTCCGGCTTTTGGGACCGGGCTGCTGCAACCCGACGATCCCGACAATCGTGGCAAATGGGTCAACTGGACGCCCTTCACCTATCCATTTAACCTGACGCAACAGCCGGCGGCCAGTGTGCCATGCGGTTTTACGAGTGCTGGCCTCCCAGCCGGATTGCAGGTCATTGGGCGAATGTTCGACGACCGCACGGTGCTGAGGGTTTCGGCGGCCTATGAACAGGCAAGTGAATTTCATAAAGTCCATGCCAAAGGATTTTGAAGTCCTTTTGCCGTCCGCCGATCCGTGGTTAGATTGCTGCCAAGGGGTTTCATTAGATGAGTCTCGATTCAGATATTTCAGCCATCCGCAAGCAGGAAGAAAAACTGCGCTTTCAAAAATTTGATGAAGCCGACGCCTGGGCCTTGGGTTCGGCAATGCGGGCACTCGCCGCTGAAAAGAAATTGACTCTTGTCATTGAAATTCGCGTGGCAGGCTGCCTGCTGTTCTATTCAGCATTGCCCGGAACATCGGCTGACAATACTGAGTGGGTTCGGCGCAAGGTCAACACCGTCATGCGCTTTGCGGCAGCCTCTTATCGCATCGGTCTTGAGAGCCTTAAAGCCGGCAAGGTCTTTGATGCAGCGCGCGGACTCAATCCGATGGACTATGCCTCAGCCGGTGGTGGCTTCCCCATCCACATCGAAGGGGTTGGTGTGGTGGGCAGCATTACGGTATCCGGTGTGCCGCAACGCGAGGACCATGGTTTTGTCGTGGAGGCGCTCTGCACATTCCTGAAAGTGCCTCACGCAGAGATTCGGTTGCCGCTCGAAAGTCATTGATGCCGAACGATATAATTTTCTGGTTATTGGCCGTTCTGGCGACTTTGACTGTGGGTGCATCAAAGGGTGGCGTGCCGGGTATTGGAATTCTCGCGGTACCTATTTTAGCGCAAGCCATATCGCCCGTGGTTGCCGCCGGGTTGCTGCTGCCCCTCCTTGTGCTGAGCGACATTTATGGCCTTTGGCTTTTCCGCAAGAATTATGATCTTTGGAACATCAAGATCGTGGTTATCGCCGCCACCATCGGCATTGCCGCCGGTTGGGCCATGGCACGCTATAACAGCGATGATCTGGTCAAGATCATCGTTGGCGTGATCGGCATCTGGTACAGTCTTGATCTCTATTTCAAGAGTGGCAAGGCAAGTGCACCAAAGCCCGCCGATATTCCGCGCGGGTTGTTCTGGGGAAGTCTCACGGGCTTCACGAGTTTCGTGGCCCATGCGGGGGGCATTCCGTTTCAGATGTATGTGCTGCCGCAGCGCCTCGACAAGATGACTTATGCAGGCACCGCAACCATTGCCTTTGCCGTCATCAATCTTTTGAAATTGCCGCCCTATTGGCTCCTCGGACAGATCAATCTTGAGAGCCTTGAGACTTGCGTTTATCTCGCTCCCGTGGCGATGTTCGGCGCCTGGGCAGGCTATCGCCTGACCAAGATCCTGCCGGAAAAGACTTTCTTCAAGGCCGTCGAGATTGCGCTTGTGATTGTCTCAGTCAAACTGATCTGGGACGGTCTCGTGTCGCTCGTGGTTTGACCCTCCACCCGAACTGTGGCATTTTGCGATTGCGAGGGGCGCGAAACACAGGAATCTGGTTCATGGCGCTTGCCCGCTTTCTTCTCACAGTTTTCATTTCAGTTTTTTTCACACTGGCGGCTGAAGCCGACGGCCAACGCGTCATTCTCGTTCTTGATGCCTCCGGTTCCATGTGGGGCCAGATCAACGACCAGACAAAGATGGATATTGCCAAGGATGTGGTGGGCAAGGTCGTGTCCACCTGGAAGCCCGGGGATGAACTGGGGCTGGTTGCCTATGGCCACCGCGTCAAGGGCGCGTGCGATGACATTGAGACCCTGATTGAACCCGGGCCCCTTGATGCGGGCACCTTCATGTCGGCGGTTCAGGCCCTGACCCCCAAGGGCAAGACGCCCATGACGCAAGCCGTGCGCCAGGCCGCCGAAGCCCTTAAATACACGGAGAAGCAGGCAACCGTCATTCTCGTGTCCGATGGCATTGAGACCTGCGATCCTGATCCATGCGCGGTCGCCTCGGAACTGGAAGCTGCCGGCGTTGGATTTACGGTGCACACAGTGGGATTTGGCATCGATGACCAAGGGGCTGTCGGCCAATTGGAATGCCTTGCCAAAAACACGGGCGGCACGGCTGTCCTTGCGGAAAATGCCGATGAGCTTGAAGTTGCACTCAAGAAAACCGTCGAGGCCGCTGTGGAAGAACCAACACCGCAGCCCGAACTTGCCCTTGAATTCAACCTGACAGGCAACGTCATCATGGCCGAAGGCGTCGAAGCCCTGCCAGAGGCCTTCAAAAGTGCGACCTGGGAAGTCTTCAAGTCGGTCAACGGCGAAAAGGGTGACTGGATCAAGACCGAATATGGCCAAACAATCAAAACCAATATTGAACAGCCGGGCGAATATGTCGTCCAGGTCAGCGACGACCTTGCCAAGGTGTCAACGCCCGTTACGCTTGAAGCGGGCAAGGCCGTCAAGCTGGACCTGAGTTTCGAAGCAGGCCTCATCACTTTTAAGGGCATGATGGACGACACACAACCGATGACCGACACGGGCGCCACCTGGGAATTGCTGGATGCCAATGGTCAGTGGCTCGCCACAAAGTATGGCGCGGAAGCGGCATTCTTCAGCAATGCTGGTGCCTATCGCATTCGTCTCTCACTTGGCACCGCCAAAGTCGAGCAGGGCGTGGCTTTCGAGGCTGGCAAGATCGAGGAGATCACGCTGACTTTGAGTGGCGGCGTTATTGACGTGAAAAGCGTCTTTGCGCCCGGCGGGCCTGCCGTGCTCGATGGGGCGTCGGTGGAATTGCTGAAAGGCGAAGCCGGGATTGACGGCAAGCACGAGTGGATTACCACGACCTATGGATCGGTCGTGCAATTCAAAGTCCAGGCGGGCAAGTATCGCGTCGTCGCCAAGCAGGACTATGCAACGGGTTTTACTGACGTGGAGATCCAACCCGGGCAAGCTGCTGAGATCGAGGTGAACGTCAACGGCGGCTTCCTTGCGGCAACATCCGCAGCCGATGCGACAATCGAAGTCTATTCCGGCGAGAAAGACATTTCGGGCAAGCGCACCTATCTGGCCACCGACTACAATGGCCAGATCAACAAGGCCTTCAATGCGGGCATGATCCACGTGCTGGCGAAAAAGCCCGACAACACGGTCATTGCCGAGAAGGACGTGGAGATCGTGGCTGGGCAGCGGACAGAGGTAACTCTGCCCTGATACAAGTGACACAATCGCGAGCTTGAAGCGGTGGTCGCCCAACCGCATGGTTCAAGGCCATGAAACTTGCATTCCACACACTCGACGTTTTTACCGACCGGAAATTTGGCGGCAATCCCCTGGCCGTTGTCCTGGGTGCCGAAAAACTTTCGACCGAACAAATGCAAACCATCACCCGCGAGTTCAATCTCTCGGAGTCAACTTTTGTCATGGCCCCGGATGACCCGGCCCATTCAGCAAAAGTGCGAATATTTTTTCCGGGCGGCGAAATGCCCTTTGCCGGCCATCCGACGCTGGGCACAGCGGCGCTGCTGGCGGAGTTGCAACACAAGGCACCGGGTGATTTTGAAACAACCATCACCCTCGAGTTGGAAGCCGGACTGACGCCGGTCGATATCACACGAAAAACCGGTCAGTTGAGCGGCATGTTCACGGCACCTGTCATTCCCTTCCACGCATCTGTCACATTGCCATCCACGGCGGAGACTGCAAAGGCGCTCAACCTCGACCAGTCGGATATCGGCTTTGATGACCATGGACTTGCCTCACTGGAAGGTGGGCCCCGGTTTTTCTATGTTCCGGTAAAGACACGTGCCGCCCTTGAAAGATCGAAAGTGCTGGAGCCCTATTGGTCGGCGCTGATCAGGCCCATGAATGGCGTTGATGCCGCTTATATTTACGCCCGCGGCGGCGACCACGCCAAAACCTCTTTCCGCGCCCGCATGTATGCGCCAACGGGCGGCATCCCCGAGGATCCGGCGACGGGTTCCGCCACGGCTTTGCTTGCGGCGCAATTGCTGACGGCGGAAAAGCTCAGCGATGGCACGCATGGGTGGCACCTCGAACAGGGCTATGAAATGGGCCGGCCTTCGGATTTGCTCTTGGAAGCGGACGTCAGCGGTGGCAAACTTCGTGCCGTTCGCGTCGGCGGTTCTGCCGTTCGCATGATGAGCGGGGAGATTGAACTATGACTGCACTTCAAGCATTGTTGGCTCTGCATTTGCTCTGCGTCATCCTTGCCGTGGGCATTGGCATGACCAATTTCATCAATTCGAGGCTTGCGGCAACCCAGACAGGCGACATCGCCAAAGGTTTGGCTATGCACCGAATGGCCACACTGCCCTATGGCGACATCTCCGTTGCAGGGTTTGTCGTGACTGGTCTTTTGATGTTGTGGCTGATTGGCGGGCCGACTGGGTTAAGCGGCTGGTTCACTGTGAAAATGCTGGCAGTCCTGGTCATCTTGCTCGGCTACGGCACGATTCGTTATACGATCGGTCAAATCAAGCGCACCGGGAATATGGCCCTTGCATCCCGCATCGCGATGATTGCGCCCATCAACATCGCTGCCGCACTGGTCGCCGTGGTTTGCGCGGTGCTGACCTTTGCGGCGTGATATCACTCGATATTGAGGAAGACCTTGGCTTCCGCCGTTACGGACAGGCCTTCTTCGGTATTGCCGGCACCGCAGAGCTGCACGGCCTGGCTGCGCATGTCCTCGGCCTGGGCGCGCTTGTCGGCATCCAGTTCCTGGGCGTCGAGCGCCTTGTCGATCTTGGCAACATCGTCCTGGCAGGGGTCGGCATAGGCGCTGGCTGAGGCGAGGCCTGCCACGGAAGCGGCCAGCAGAAAAGCACGAATCATAGTCATTGTCGTTCCCGTCCTGAATTCTGGCGTGGTTCTGGCGCTAAACTGTGACAAAACTTAGCCGTACCGCCAGCGTGGTTAACACAAATTGCCATGCCGAGGGGATGTTGCCTTTTTGCCGACCATCGCCTATGAGGCCATCTCATGCGCATGGTTCGCCCGCTTTCGCTTCTTCTGCTTAGCTGCCCCTGAGGGCCGGCCGGGC
>JANNFZ010000472.1:0-2983 GCA_031380375.1 Hyphomicrobiales bacterium | reverse complement strand
CTCTTCAAGGCCTTTGCTGTCTGGACCGGTTTCGATGCCGCCATTCCAGCGACCGTCCACAAACGGAATCGTTGGCTCCCCACTTGCACCTGCGATGGTGTGCAGGAGGCCTAAGAAGAGTACCGCGACGAACAATCTTTGGTACATTGCCGGAGTTCCCCGGGAGTTGGGTTCGACTGAATTTCTGCAAAACCTTGGGCCGTGAAACCGTAGGATTGCATTAAGAGCGCCCCCGATCAATCTTCTGCTTAGGGTTAAACTTGCGCATTCCACTCGTTCTGGATCATCGTGTCTGCGACATCGGTCGAAGGTCCTGATCGGGCTCGAAGCCGCCATTGATCGCGCTCCTTCGGGCCGCGCGAGTCGGACTCATCCGTTTGGGCCAATTCACTAATTCGCCCAGCCATCCTTGCCGATTGTTGCGACCCTGAGCATGTTGGTGGTGCCCGGTGTGCCGACGGGCACGCCCGCCGAAATCAGAATGCGATCACCGATCTTGGCAAAGCCCTGCTGGCAGGCCACTTGGCCGGCCCGGCTGAACATCTCGTCAACTGATTGTGCGTCTGGTACTACAACGCAATGCATGCCCCAGGCCAATGCCAGTTTTCTGGCCGTGCCCGCAATGGGTGTCAGTGCCAGCACCGGCATGCTGGGCCGCTCGCGGGCAATGCGAAGCCCTGTCGAACCCGTGCCAGTATAACAAACAATGGCTGGCACCTTCAGGGTTTCCGCAATGGTGCGGGCCGCTGCTGAGATTGCGTCGGCAACAGTGGCTTCCGGTTCGGTGCGCTGGGCATGGATGATGCTGTTGTAGTGTTCGTCATTTTCAACACTCTGCGCTACCCGGTCCATGGTTTGCACGGCTTTTTCCGGCCACTTGCCGGTGGCACTTTCTGCCGACAGCATGACGGCATCAGCACCCTCATAGACTGCCGTTGCCACGTCGGAAACTTCAGCACGGGTCGGCACCGGTTCTTCCACCATCGATTCGAGCATTTGCGTCGCGACCACAACAGGCCTGCCAAAGCGCCGTGCGGCACGGGTGATCTGTTTTTGCCGGGCGGGCACGGATTCAATGGGAAGTTCGACACCTAGGTCGCCGCGCGCCACCATCAGGCCATCGGCAAATTCAAGAATGCCATCGAGGCAGGTGAGGGCCGAAGGCTTTTCAATCTTGGCCATCACGGCCGCACGCCCGGCCACCAGCTTGCGCGCCTCGGCCACGTCCTCGGGCCGCTGCACAAAGGAAAGCGCTATCCAGTCGGCGCCGATTTTGGCGGCGGCTTCGAGGTCGGCGCGGTCCTTGGCAGTCAACGCCGGGATGGGGATCACGGTGTCGGGAAGGTTGACGCCCTTGCGGTCGGACAACACGCCGCCGAAAATGACTTTGGTGGTCAGGCGCTCTGGTTCGGCCTTGATGATTTCAACACGCAGCCGGCCATCATTGAGCAGCAAACTGTCGCCGACCTTGGCGGCGACAAAGATTTCCGGATGCGGCAGGCAAATCCGGGTGGCATTGCCTGCGGTCTTGTCGGAGTCAAAAATGAATATGTCGCCGGCGGCAATGCGGACTTCCTTGTCGGCAAAAGTACCAATGCGGATTTTCGGTCCCTGAAGATCGGCGAGAACGCCAATGGGGCGTCCGACTTTGGCTTCGACATTGCGGATATGGCCATAAAGTGTCGCCAGCAATTCATGGGACGTGTGGCTCATGTTGATGCGGAAAACATCAACGCCCGCCACAAAAAGTTTTTCGATCATTTCCGGACTCGACGAGGCCGGACCCAGCGTTGCCAGGATTTTCACTTTGCGATTGCGGTGCACGGAGCTTATTGGCCTTGCGTTGTTTTTTCGCCGGACAGTGAAATCGTCCAGTCTGGTTCTTCGACGGTGTCCACTTCAAAGAAACCCACCTGCTGGAAGCCGCGTTCCTTGCAATTGTCAAATCCCCGGATCGTGAAAATCTTGTCGCGGATGCACATCAACGCCTTGCCCCCCCACGAGCCGCCCTTGTCGTAGTCCACGGCATAGACATAATAGAAGCGGGCAATGAGCGAACCTTTCAGGAGCGTCAGGCATTTCTGCGGTTCGGCGGTCCACCAACCCTCGGAGGCCCAGCCTTCCTTGTCCTTGTAGCCAATGGCAACGCCGACACGACTGGCCGTGTTATTGCACAGCTTGAGGTCAGCCATGGCGGGGCCCACTGACAAGCCTGCCAGTACCAGCGCGCCACACAGACCTGCGACCTTGCGTTTCATGCCCCGTCCTCCCGGCAAACGACCGAATCAACCATACATTTCATAGCAGGGCTTTGGCCGTCAATCACACTGCAGACGGGATTTTTCCGCCTGTGGCAGCCAGTTGAGCCAGCAAACCGCGGCCAGATCAAGGCCTATTCCGTGGCTGAGGTCCGGCCCCTGTCCCCAATTGAGCTGGGTCATTAAGCGGGTCTTTACCCTTCCCTGCCAAAAACCGGGCAATCGTCCCCTCACGGGGACAAAAACAAGAAACCCGTAGTCAGTGAGAATGTTATCAGGTCATGGCCTCTCGCGTATTGATCGTTGAAGACGAACCCGCCCAGCGGCGCATCCTCGAAGAAATGGTCAAACGCTTCGGCTTTGACACGTCCACGGCCGAAAGTGGCTTGCGCGGCCTTGACTATTTGCGCGGGTCCCAAGGCGGCACGGTTGAACTTGTCATCCTTGACCTTGTCATGCCTGAAATGGACGGGCTCGAATTTCTTGAAAAAATGCAAGCCGTGCGCGGCGACCTGCCGGTGATCGTGCAGACATCGCAAGGTTCAATTGAAACGGTCATCAAGGCCATGCGGGCCGGTGCCGACGACTTTGTGGTGAAACCGGTTTCGCCAGAGCGTCTGAAAATTTCCATCCAGAACCTCCTCAAAGTCAACGCCTTGACGGAAGAAGTGAAACGCCTGAACAAGAAGGTCGGGGGCATGCTGACCTTTGGCGATCTCATCGCC
>JANNFZ010000428.1:0-9343 GCA_031380375.1 Hyphomicrobiales bacterium | reverse complement strand
AAGCAGGTCGCGCTGGGGTTCGTTGTCTCGCTCGATTACAAGAATCCGCATCTGTATCCATTCGAAGAATTTCAGCGCTGGAAACAACATCCGGCGATCCGCGAGATTCTGGAAGGCGGGCGGCGTGTGTCCTACGGCGCCCGTGCGATCAACGAGGGCGGGTGGCAATCGGTGCCCAAGCTCGCATTCCCCGGTGGCGCGCTGATCGGTTGTTCGGCGGGCTTTGTGAACGTGCCGCGCATCAAGGGTTCGCACAATGCCATGAAGACCGGAATGATGGCGGCGGAAGCGGCCGTTGCAGCGCTGGGCGAAGGCCGCTTGGGGGATGAACTCGCGGCTTATACGGAGGCCTATGAAAATTCCTGGGTTTATCAGGACCTTAAGCGGGTCAAGAACGTCAAGCCCATGTGGTCAAGGCTTGGCCTTGCTGGTGGCGTGGCACTCGGTGCCGTGGACATGTGGATGAACACGCTGTTTGGCTTTGGCCTCGGCACCTGGAAACACGGCAAGCCCGACTACGCCACGCTGCGGCCCGCCGCCGACATGCCCGTCATCGATTATCCAAAGCCCGATGGCGTGTTGTCGTTTGACCGCCTGACCAATGTGGCCTTTTCCGCCACCAATCACGAAGAAGACGAGAAGGTTCATCTTCAGCTTGCAGATCCGTCAATTCCGATCGCCCGGAACCTGCCGCTCTATGACGAGCCGGCGCAGCGCTATTGCCCGGCAGGTGTTTATGAAGTGGTCCGCGAAGACGGAAAGGCTCCCAGGTTCCAGATCAACCACCAGAATTGCGTGCATTGTAAAACCTGTGACATCAAGGACCCCGCCCAGAACATCAACTGGACCGTGCCGCAGGGTGGCGAAGGGCCAAATTATCCGAATATGTGACGCTCAAATCGCCGCCGCCCTGCTTTTTTTAACCCGTTGTTTCCCGTGGATTGTGAAAGGCCAATTCGTTAACACGGTCACATAAAATCAACCTAACATGGCAACGTACCCTTGATTTCTTGTCCGTAATCAAGAGTGCAACATTCGGTACCCATGGAAGGTTTTTCCAACATGCGCATTTTCCACAAGCTCCGTCATTTCGCCAAACACGAAAGCGGGTCAGTTACTTCCATGTTGGCTATTATGTCCATTCCACTCGTAGCGACGGCCGGCATTGCCATTGACTATGGCCGCATCGTAGAGGCCCAAACTACACTGCAAGGCCAAGCTGACCGCATTGCACTGACCTCGGTGGCCTATGACGGCAATGAGAGCGCCATGGAGGCCGAAGGCTACAAGTATGAATTAAACAGTCCAATCACGCTTGCCGGAGTTGCGTACTCTACGGTAGTCGACGTGACAGGGACCAAAGTCAAAGTGACTTTGACAGGTACGCTGAAAACCACGTTGATGCATGTTGCCTTTGCGGCGACTTCGAGTGAAGACGGCGGTGGTGGTGGCAGCAACGGAGAAGCAGGTCTGGTGCTCGGCGCTACCGCAGAATACAAAAAACAAGGGGGCGAACCCATCTGCATGTTGGCGCTCAATTCCTCGATCGACAACGCCATGTATTTCAAAGGCACCGGCAACATCACTGCGGTCGGCTGCGGATTTCATTCAGACTCATCTTCGACCAACCAGGCACTGCATTTGCAGGGCAATGCCACGGCCAATGCCAAATTTTTCCATGCGGTCGGTGGCTGGCAGCAGACCGGCGGATCGGGATCATTTTCGACCCCGCCGGAATCCGGCAAAGACGTCAAGGGTGATCCCTTCTCGCTTTCCGTTTCCTGCCCCTCCGGGACAGGCACGGACTGGAGCCCGACGGGCACCAGCGCCTCGCCATCGACAACGGCCATCACCAATTTCCGTAATATTGCGCCCGGTGCCAACAAATGGGGCAAACTCCCAAGTGGCACGGTCTATGTCAAAGGCACCATTGACCTCAGCAACAACCGTGGCCTGGTGAGTGGCACCACAGGTTCAACAATTGTCCTTTGCGGCGCATCGGCGAAAATCAACATGAATGGCGGCTCGTTGCAGTTGCAGGCGCCGACCACTGGCGCTTATGCAGGCTTTGCCGTCATTGCCAATGCGTCCGCCACAACTGCAAGCACATTGCAGGGCGGACCCACCACCTGGCTCCGTGGAATCTGGTACACGCCGAAAGCCAAGTTGCTGGTCAACGGCAATGCGACTTTCAACTCGAATTCAAAGTATTTTC
Source organism: Hyphomicrobiales bacterium (assembly GCA_031380375.1). Lineage (GTDB taxonomy): Bacteria > Pseudomonadota > Alphaproteobacteria > Rhizobiales > Aestuariivirgaceae > Aestuariivirga. The sequence continues at coordinate 7,128 of JANNFZ010000428.1, read as the reverse complement.
CAATTGTCGCCGATCAGGTTGAGGTCAGCGGCACAGGTGCCATCAACATTGAAATGGATTGGGCGGCCTATGGCTATGCCAAGCCGACCCAACTGATGACAGACGAAGAGCGGATTGTCCGATTGATCGAATGAATTTGGACAATGGTCCAGCACCGCAGCATGGTGACCATTGGTACACAAGGCGGCAGTGCAGTGTTAACCAAGACTGCCTGGCTCGCTGCGGTCAGTATCCCGGACAAAGCAAAGGTTAACCCTGACTGCAACTTGCAGTCGATCTCGCTTCGTTGTGTAAAAATCAACCCAAAGCGGATACCGCTTGTTCAGGCCGTGGGAATAAAGCTTCGCTGTTCATTAGGGGTATCCCATGTTTCGCAAACCGCTCGTATTCAAGAACCAAACAGGCCGCCGGTCGTTGAAAGCGTTCCTGCGGGAAACCTCCGGCAACGTCATCTTGATGATGGGCCTGTCGGCCATTCCGATCTTCCTCGCGGCGGGTGCTGCCGTTGATGCCGCCCGCATCACCCAGGAACAGGCGATGTTCCATGCCGCCGCAGAATCGGCGGCGCTTGCCGTTGCCACTGATGATCGTTCAGCGACGGAAGGCCTGTCTACAGCTGACAAGGCGGCCCGCATCGTCGTGCTGGAAGGCTTTGCATTGGAATACCTGAAAGCCAACTACGAAAGTTCCGCTGCCGCACAAGGCGAGATCACGGTGCACGTCACTGTCACCGGACAGGAAGTGAATCTCAAATCTGATTTGCGCTTCCCCACGACTTTGATGTCGCTTGCCGGCATTGACGAAGTGATTTTGCACGCCGACACATCGGTGAAAAAGGCCATGCGCCCGATCGAATTGGTGATGGCGCTTGACACGACGGGTTCCATGGACACTTCGAACAAGTTGGTGGATGCCAAGGCAGCGGCCCACACACTTCTCACCACGCTTTTTGAAGGTTCGCTTGCATCAAAGCCCCGCAGTGAATTCCTGCGCGTTGGGCTGGTGCCTTTCTCGGGTGCCGTGAAGCTCGACAAGGCGGCCTATGATTTCAACATCAACTGGATTGATACAGGCGGCACCGGCCCCTATTCGAAACTCAATCTCAATGCGATTGGCACAACGCCTGCCGCGTGGAACAACTACTACGCCTGGTCACAGCTCAAAAGCAACGCGACGACCTATCAGTCGTGGAATGGTTGCGTCGAAACACGGAAGAACGGCTCGACCGTAACCACCGACTACAATGTCAACGATGTAGCACCTGTTTCGACATCGCCAGACTCATTGTTCCCGGCTTATTTCAATCCGGATGCCTATGGTACCACGGTTGCCATCAACAGCTATGGCACGAGTTGGATCGGCGGCACGTCCACATCAGCTGTGGGCAGCGAATGCCTGGGCTTGACCAGCGGTGCATCAGGTACGTGTGCAAGTACTTCAACCACCAACATCTATGTGAAGCAGGAAAACTACCGCAAATATATCGATTTTGTTGCTGGCACTGAATCCGCCAATCCGGCAACCACCACATCGTCCTATCTGGGGCCTTGGGGTGGCTGCGCCGTGTCCAAAATGGTGCCCATGACCTATGACCGGGCCAAGGTTGAGACCGGCATTGACGCCATGCGCTCGCATGGCATCACGGTCATTCCGGAAGGTCTCGCCTGGGCCTGGCGGGCGATTTCACCAACCGAGCCTTTCACCAAGGTTGAAGGTTCGGGCAGCCTTGCCGCGACCACGCTTGCACCCTATGGCGACCCGCGTTGGCAAAAAATCCTCGTGCTGATGACCGACGGCGACAACAACGTGAACAGCGGCAGCTACACGCTCAACGACACACGTTATTCTGCCTATGGCTTTGGTTCGGAATCACTCACCAACAACCGTTTCGGCACAACTTCGTCCTCAGGCCATGACACAGCGCTCGACACCTATATGAGTTCGCTGTGCACGAAAATCAAAGCTGCGGGCATTACCGTCTACGTGGCCTCATTCGGCACCGACGTGAGCGCGGCCAGCAAGACAAAACTGTCGAACTGCTCTTCGGGTACCGGCTATTATACCCACGCCAGCACCGGCCCTGCCTTGCAGGCCTTTTTCGACCATATCGGCCAGGACGTGCTCAACAAGTCGATCTACGTATCCAAATAACACCCAGGTGCCCGGACCGTTAAAATTCTATGAACGGCTTTACCATCGCGGCAAATTCATTGCCTTGGTAATGGCAAAACCAGCGTAATCGCTCAAATCCGATATTTCCCCACAAGGACTTGTTGACGGCGCATAGGCAAAATTGAGACTTCGTTAAGGAGTTTCCCATGACCGCCAAATGCGCATCACGCCTCTGCACCGCTCTCTCTGGCTTCCGCAGCGATGGGCGCGGCAGCGTCACGCAACTTTTCGCGCTCCTTTCCATCCCGCTGATTGCCGCCTCGGGCGCAGCACTGGATTTCAACCGCGTGGTGGATGCGGAAGTGACGCTGCAGGACTTGGCAGACCGGGCGGCAATCACGGCGGCAGCCTTTCCCGGTTCGGAGGCGGCCCAGATCGCGGAAGCCTATAACTTCATCGAATGGAATCCCATTGCCTTGCCGGGTGTCAGCTATACGCCGGCGGTAAGCATCAATGATGACGACGTGCTTGTGGTCCTGAACGCCGGCGTCAAGGGCATGCTGCTTCCCACGGCATTCGCGGCCACCTCAAGCGAGGGAGAGGGCAGCGGCGGCGACACCGACCTGACGATCGAGGCCACCGCCCGCTACAAACAAACGGACCCAGGCCTTGTCTGCCTTCTCACCACCAACCCGAGTGCCGCAGATTCGGTGTTCCTCAGCGGCACCCGCACCTTCACGGCCAATGGCTGTGGCGTCCATTCGGATTCCAGCGACGCCGGCAGCGCCATTCACCTGCAAGGCAACCGTGATGCCTTTGGTGATTTCTTCCATTCGGTTGGCGGTTGGTCGCAGGCAGGGGGTGCCGGTTCTTTCTCGACGCAGCCGGAAAGCGGATTTGACGTGTTCGGCGATCCGTTCAATCTTTCCATCGCTTGCCCGAGCGCTGCCTCTGGCACTGTCACTCCGGCCAATGGCAGCACGCTGTCGGTCTCCAAGTACAACAACATCACGATCCAGAACAACCGCAGCGTCACATTTTCGGCCGGCCTTCACTACATCTTCGGCACCATCGACATCAAGAACGGCGGGCTGCTCAGGGGAACCGATGTGACGCTTGTGCTGTGTGGTTCAAGTGCCCATCTCGACATGAACGGCGGCTCCTTCCAGCTCCAGGCGCCAACCAGCGGCGCTTATCCCGGTTTTGCAGTTGTCGGGGCGCAGAACGCAACCTCGACCAATGAATTGGAAGGCGGCCCGTCGACCTTCATCCGCGGCATCTGGTACACCCCCAAGATGAAACTGGAAATTTCCGGCAATTCTGATTTCAATGTGGATTCAGCGTATTTCCCGGTCATCGCCGACACGTTCTACCTCAATGGCAGTGGCTCAATGACCATCAGCATGGACTTCAACGCCTATGGCTATGCCAATCCGACGCAACTGATGTCGACGGCCCGGCGCATGGTCTGGCTGGTGGATTGAGGGCGAGCCGGAATTCCTTCCCCTTTTTAAGTTGCAGTGCGGCGTGAAAACCCGCATTTTATGTGGATGACTCAATTCTCCCGTATTTTTGCAACCGGTCTGCTTTTCGCCGCCCTGTTCGCGACACCAGCACTGACAAAGCAAATGGTGTCGCCCGATGCATCCCTGTCCGGCAGCTATCTGGCGGGCCGCACGGCCGGACACATCCGCGATACCTCGGCTGCCGCCGACTATCTGGCGGCTGCATTGAAGCAGGACCCCCGGAATTCAGCACTGGTTGAACGCCTGTTCCAGCTCCGCCTTGCAGAAGGCAACATGGCCGAAGCCGAACGCTTTGCAGAGCAGGTGATTCAGGCCAACAGCCAGCAGCGCATGGCCCGAACGGTTCTGGGCCTGCGGGAGTTCCGCAACCGGCGCTATGATCAGGCGCGGGCGCATTTTGCCGAAGCGGCCTATACGCCGGTCGGAGAATTGACGTCGGTTTTGCTCACGGCCTGGTCTTATGCCGGCGAAGGCTCGCAGATTGCCGCGCTCAAAGAACTCGACAAGCTTGACGGCAATGAGTCCTTTGCGAATTTCAAGTCTTTCCATGTGGCGTTGATTTCGGACTATCTCGCCAATGCCATCCGGGCCGATGCCGCCTACAAAAAAGCCTATGAGGATGCTGGAACAAGCCTGCGGGTGACCCAGGCCTATGGCAATTATCTCGAACGCAATGGCCGTTATGCCGAGGCCGGCAAGATTTATGACGCTTTCTTGAATGCCGGCGACAGGAACGTGCTGATCGAGGCGGCGCGGGCAAGGCTCGCCCAAAAGACGGCACCACAGGCCTTTGTGCAGACCCCGGGTGCGGGTGCTGCCGAGGCATTGTTTTCGCTTGCCGCCGCCATGAACGATGACCAGTCGATCGACGTGGCACTTCTTTTTGGCCAATTGGCGCTGTCCTTCAATGCCGACCGTCCCGTGGTGCTGACCTTGCTTGGCGACATTCTTGCCGGTACGCAGAATTACCAGGCCGCCATTGATGTGTTCGAACAGGTGCCCGCCGCATCTGAGCTCCGCATCAACGCCGACACGGAAATTGCCGTCAACCTGCAACGCCTCGACAAGCCGGCTGATGCCCAATCGCGCATGCAATCGGTGGTGACGCGCGATCCCCGGAACTTCGACGCCTGGGTGACGCTCGGCAACTTGCATCGCAACATGGAGGCCTATGGCAAGGCGGTTGAGTCCTACAACGCGGCCCTCGCAATCGTGGCCGTGCCGATGCACGAGCATTGGACGGTGTTTTACTATCGTGGCATTGCCTTTGAGCGGCTCAAGATGTGGGACAAGTCGGAGAGTGATTTCCGCAAGGCGCTGGCGCTCTCGCCCGAGGAACCTTCGGTCCTCAATTACCTTGGCTATTCGCTCATCGACAAGAACCTGAAGCTCGAAGAAGCCCTTGGAATGGTGAAGCGCGCTGTCGAACTCCGTCCCAATGACGGCTATATCGTTGACAGCCTGGGCTGGGCCTATTTCCAGATGGGCAGCTATGAGGAAGCGGTGGTGCACATGGAACGCGCTGTTGACCTGAAGCCCGGCGACCCGATCATTGCGCAGCATCTGGGCGATGCCTATTGGCGGGTGGGCCGGAGGCTCGAAGCCAAGTTCCAGTGGCAGCACGCCAAGGACAACAAGCCGGACGCCGCCGATCTTGCTGGTGTTGAGGAGCGCCTGAAAGACGGTTTGCCGGCATTGCCAGCACCAACCAAACCCGCCGAAAATGCCGGAACATCCAATTCCAACGGATAGTGTCGCGTGATCACCGAACGGGCCCTTGCCAAGATCAACCTGGCGCTGCATGTGCGCGGACGGCGTGATGATGGATACCATGATCTCGATTCCATTGTGGCTTTTGCTGACATCGGAGATGTCCTGACGTTCACGCCCGCCGCCCGCACGACATTATCCGTACACGGATTATTTTCCGGAAATCTTTCCGCGGGGGCGGACAATCTTGTTTTGCGCGCGGCTGCGGCCCTGTCGGCCGTTGTAAATATTCCAGCCACCGCCATCAATCTCGAAAAGAACCTGCCGGTTGCATCGGGCATGGGCGGCGGGTCCGCCGATGCGGCGGCGACATTGCGGGGCCTCATGCGCCTTGCGGGCTTGCCGATTGAGGACGGCGAATTGAAGCGCGTGGCCTTGGCGCTTGGCGCCGACGTGCCGGTTTGTGTCAGGTCAACGGTCTGCCGCATGACGGGGATTGGCGACGAGATTTCCCCCATTGCGGGCCTGCCTGCACCAACAATTGTGCTGGCCAATCCTTTGCAGCCCTGCGCCACGGCAGCGGTGTTTGCAAAACTTGGTTTGCAGGTCGGTCAATCATGGGGAACTGGTGTCGATCCCGCTGATCCGACAGGCTGGCGCAATGATTTGCAAGCTCCAGCCCTTGAAGTTGCGCCAATCATTGGTGACGTTCTCGCAGCCCTCAAATCTGAACCACTGCTGACGGCCGTCCGCATGTCGGGGTCCGGTGCGACCTGCTTTGGGTTGGCGCAATCGACGGGCGATGCTGAAGCCGTTGCACTGCGGTTGCAGACCCGTCATCCCGGCTGGTGGGTCAGGGCGGCAAAACTGCTGTGAATTGGCGGTGACTGGTCGGAGTGAGAGGATTCGAACCTCCGACCCCCTGCTCCCGAAGCAGGTGCGCTACCAGGCTGCGCTACACTCCGTGCGGCGGGCTTATAAACAGCCCCGTGGGCTTTCGCAAGATGGGCCTCCGCAAGTGATTGCGGTTTGGGGGTTCAATGGCTATAGAGCGCCAGCGTTTGGGGCGTCGCCAAGCGGTAAGGCACCGGATTTTGATTCCGGCATTCGGAGGTTCGATCCCTCCCGCCCCAGCCAAACCTTTCATGCCTAGCCGTTCATGCCTTGCCGTTCAACGGGAACGGCCACCAGCTTGACGCGATGGGAGGAAGGGTGTGGTAGTATCGGATCAGCCATATCCAGGAAATTGCTCCGTGACGCCGTCAATTGCCCGCTTCACATTTATCGTGCCGCTCATGTCCAGGGCTGTCGCCAATGACTGGCCCAACATTGAGCGCCTGTTCGGCAAGACGATGCAATCACTGCTGAACCAAAATGATCCGCGTTTCGAGATCATTGTCGCAGGCACCGATCGGCCCTCTACTTTGCCCTCCGATCTCCGTGTGACCTGGATAAGTGTGCCTGCCAAACAGGTTTCAGACTGGCGCGGTGCGATCAACGACGCAGGCTGCAAGCGCCAGGTCGCGGCGTGGGAATTCGCCAGGCGCGGTGCCGGATACCTGATGTTTGTCGATGCCGATGATCTTGTGAACCGCGGCATCGTCAGGCATGTGCGCCGCAATCCATCGGAAAGCGGCTTTGTCATGCGCCGCGGTCTGGCGTTTGATGGGAAGAATGAAAGGCTCGCGCGCATTGAGCCGGAGCGCAAGGACGGACTTGATTTTTCGACGGTGTGCGGAACGTCCGTCATTCTCAATCTGGCGGTCGATGATGTCGGCAA
>JANNFZ010000367.1:0-3075 GCA_031380375.1 Hyphomicrobiales bacterium | reverse complement strand
AACCTGTCGAGACGCCTGGTGGACAACATGGCACGGGCCTGCCTGTCAGCCGACCGCCCGCAACTGCCGCCTTACTTGGCACCCCCTGATATATTCATCAGCGAAAATATCTGAAATGCTTTCACGCCAATGTGGCGGTCTGGAATGATAGAAAATGAAATGAACAGGTTGCCCCTGCATCAAATCACATCAGAATTGATTGACTCTCTGCCATAGTGGAATATTCTATCCATATCTGCTGGACCGTGTAACAAATATTCCAAATTTATGTTTCATGTCCCGCACTCCGCAACGTGCCACAAGAGCTCGGGCGGACAGGGGAGGACTGATCGTTTTTCAGCCTGAATCTGTCATGTCACGAAGGGGCCTGCCCGCACCTCCACTCCCTGGCTGTGCAGCAGTCCCAATCGTTGCGGATCAAGACTGTTCACCCCGATCTTCGGGAATTCCGGCAGAACAACGGGTGCCGCCGGACGCCCACACCCAGGAGCCCACAAATGAAAAAACTTATCCTCGCCGCCGCGATGGCTGCATTGATGTCAACCTCTGCCATGTCCGCCACCAAGATCGGCGTGTCGATGGCCAAGTTTGACGACAACTTCCTCACCGTGCTGCGCAACGGCATCGAAGCCCAGTCCAAGGGCGTGGATGCCGAAGTCCAGATCGAAGATGCCCAGAATGACGTGGCCAAGCAGCTTGACCAGATCAAGAACTTCGCCGCTTCGGGTGTGCAGGCCATCATCGTCAACCCGGTTGACACCTCGGCCACGCAAGCCATGACCGATGCCGCCGCTGCCGCTGGCATCCCGCTGGTATACGTGAACCGCCAGCCCATCAACATCGACACACTGCCTGACAACCAGGCTTTCGTGGCTTCCAACGAGGTCGTTTCCGTCACGTTGGAAACCATCGAGATCTGCCGCCTCCTCAAGGAAGCCGGCAAGACCGAAGCCAATGTCTATGTGATGATGGGCGAGCTTTCCAACCAGGCCGCCGTGCAGCGCACCAAGGACATCCATGATGTCATGGCCGACGGTCGTTGCGTTGTGAAGCTCAACATCATCGACGAGCAGACCGCCAACTGGTCACGCGAGGAAGCCCAGAACATGATGACCAACTGGATGTCGACGGGCAAGGCCTTCGACGCCGTCATCGCCAACAACGACGAAATGGCCATTGGTGCCATCCAGGCCCTGAAGGCTGCCGGCGTTGACATGAAGCCCATGATTGTCGGTGGCGTTGACGCAACGCAGGATGCGCTTGCAGCCATGGCGGGTGGAGATCTGGACGCGACAGTGTTCCAGAACGCGGCCGGCCAGGGTGCGGGCTCACTCGATGCCGCAATCAAGCTGGCCAAGGGCGAAGCCGTCGAGCAGAAGGTCTGGATTCCTTTCGAACTGGTGACACCTGCCAATCTCGCCAACTACATGAAGAAGAACTAGTACTTCACGTCCAGCAAAAATTGGGGAGCGGTGCCGCGGGGCCCGCTCCCCTCTCTTGACAGGCCAGCAAAGCACGCCTGTTGTGTTTCCAAAATGAGGCATCGGCGCAACGATGCCCCGCTTTGGTGACAGTTTCGGGGGCATGGGAGATTGCAGCATGGCAAAATCTGACGTTGGCGTGGGCGACCTCAAATATGACGCCGCCAAGCGGGCCTGGCCCAATGAGATCAATGTGTTCTTTGCACTGATCGTCATCGTTGCGGCCTTCGAAATTCTCGGCCGGCTCATTCATGGCGACAGCTTCCTTCTGGCGCCCGAAGGTGGCAAGACATTCTTCAATGAACAGCGCCTGCAGGTGATCATCCTGCAAGTTTCCATTGTCGGCATCATCGCCATTGGCGTGACCCAGGTCATCATTTCGGGTGGCATCGACCTGTCGTCAGGGTCCGTAGTGGGGGCCACGGCCATGATTGCCATGTCGTTTGCGCAAACGGCAATCGTCAACGGCAATCCAAATCCGAAAGCGATATTTCCAGAGCTTGGCTGGCTGGATCTGCCGGTCATAATACCCGTCTTTGTGGGCATTGTTTGTGGTGTGACCGCCGGTTTGGTCAATGGTGCCGTCATCGCCTACACCCGCATTCCGCCTTTCATCGCCACGCTTGGCATGATGGTGTCGGCGCGCGGCCTTTCAAAGTGGTGGTCAAAAGGCAACCCTATTTCATTCCCGACCGAAAGTTTCGCCGACATCGGGAAAAGCATGAACCCGGTCATCATCTTCATCCTGCTGGCCATCCTCTTCCAGCTTGTTCTCACCTACACAAAATATGGCAAGCATTGCTACGCCATCGGCTCAAATGAGGAGGCATCACGCACCGTCGGCATCAAGGTCGAGAACCACAAGATGCTGGTCTACACGCTGGCCGGCGCGCTCGCCTCCATCGCCGCGCTCGTCCTGAGCTCCAAGAACCTCACGGCCCAGGCCGGCATGGGCGTGATGTACGAACTTGATGCCATCGCCATGGCGGTGATTGGCGGTGTGTCACTGGCGGGTGGGCGCGGCTCCATCGTCGGCACTGTCATAGGTGCGTTGATCTTCGGTGTCATCATCTCGGGTTTCACTTTCTTGCGGCTCGATGCCTATTACCAGGAGATGGTGAAGGGCGTGATCATTGTCGCAGCCGTGGTCCTGGATCAATGGCGCCAGCGCCGTAGAAGCACGAAGGGTTAGAGGGGCGGACATGTCAGACATCATTCTCAAGACTGAAGGCCTCACCAAATATTACGGCGGTGTGCATGCGCTGGAAGGCGCCAACTTCGAACTGCGCAAGGGCGAGCATGTTGCCATCATGGGCGACAACGGCGCGGGCAAATCGACGTTCGTGCGGCAGATCACCGGCGTCGAGGTGCCCACCAGCGGCAAGATCATTTTCGATGGCAAGGAAGTGGCCTTCAAGGGGCCGCTGGACGCGCGCGAGGTAGGCATCGAAGCCGTGTTCCAGACGCTGGCGCTGGCCGATGACCTCGACGTGCCGTCCAATCTGTTTTTGGGGCGGGAGCAGATCAAGTTCAACCTCGGGCCGTTTTCCATACTCGACTTCAAGGCCATGCGCGAAGCGACCCGCAAGGCGCT
>JANNFZ010000363.1:0-1667 GCA_031380375.1 Hyphomicrobiales bacterium | reverse complement strand
TCCGGGTTTTGCATGGTCAGGAAGGCAGCGATGCGGGCGCCCATGGAATAGCCCATGACGGCGGCTTGCTTGATACCGAGATGGTCGAGCAGGCGCCGCGCATCATCGGCCATGATGGGGGCGGAATAATCCTCGGGCCGGAAGAGTTTCTGGCTTTCGCCATGGCCTCTGTTGTCCGGTATGATCACGCGATAGCCCTTGTCGAGCAGCGTCCGCAGCCAGCCCGTGGCCACCCAATTGACCCGGCCGTTGGAGGCAAAGCCGTGGATCAACAGAATGGGTGGACCCTCGCCCTGGTCGTCAAAGGCAATCTCAACACCCGCCGAATTGAATTTTTGCATGGTCACCTGAATATGGTATCTGGCCCCGGAACGAAAGCATTTGGAGCAAGCCATGGCCACGGGCGCAACACCGCATTTTCACAACAGCATGGGCGTGGCTTCGATTGAAATTGGCGCCAGGGAATTCATGTGCATTGGCGCCAAGCCACCCCATGACCACCCGCATGTCTATCTCGACATGGGTGCTGCCAGCGAAATCATCTGCCCCTACTGTTCAACACTCTATCGCTTCAACCGAAAACTGACGGCAGCCTCTGCGTCACCAGCCGAAGCCGTCTGGCACGACGAAGCGGCATAGGGTCAAAATGGCCCGTGCGCTGAGCATCGCCGAGGCGCGCCGTATCGCTTTGGCGGCGCAGGGCTTTGACCACAAGCACCGCAGCGCCAAGCCGACATGGTCAACGCTTGCCCGCACCATTGACCGCCTCAACCTGCTGCAGATTGACAGCGTCAATGTTCTGGTGCGTTCCCACTACCTGCCGCTCTTTGCCCGCCTTGGCAATTATGACCGCGCCCTTCTGGACCAACACAGCTTGGGCAAGGCCAAACGCCAGCTCTTTGAATGCTGGGCCCATGAGGCAAGCCTTGTGCCGCTGGCTCTCCACCCGCTGATGCGCTGGCGCATGGACCGCGCCCGCAACGGCAATGGCACTTACGGCTCCATGAACAGTTTCGCCAAGGACGAAAGAGAGTATCTGCAACAGACCCTCGCCCATATCGAAAAGACCGGTGCGATCCGCGCCAGCGAAGTGCCGGGCGGCGGCAAGGGTGCCGGAGGCTGGTGGGGTTGGAGCAAGGGCAAGATGGTGCTCGAGAGTCTTTTCGACCAGGGTCTGCTTACCACCTCGCACCGCGAGTCCTTCGAACGCATCTATGACATTCCCGAGCGGGTGATTCCAGCCGATGTCCTGGCGCGCGAGACACCACCGGAACATGAAACCTTCGCGACACTTATCGACATGGCAGGCCGCGCCCTTGGCATTGCGACAGAATTCGACTTGCGTGACTATTTCCGGTTGCCAGTCACGGAAACTAAAACCGCCATTGCGGAAGCGGTTGCGAAGGGCACGCTTGTCCCCGTCGCTGTCCAGGGATGGAAGGCGCAAACCTTTTTGCATCGGGACGCGAAGCGGCCGCGGGTTGCAGGCGGAGTTGCGCTCGTCTCACCCTTTGATCCGATTGTCTGGTATCGCGACCGCGCCGAGCGCCTGTTTGATTTCCACTATCGCATCGAACTCTATACCCCAGGCCCCAAGCGCAAATTCGGTTACTATGTCCTGCCCTTTCTCATGGGAGACAGGTTTGCCGGACGCCTGTGCTTGAAAG